>CANQEC010000237.1 GCA_947594335.1 uncultured Lachnospiraceae bacterium | reverse complement strand
AACAGTATAAGGAAACGTTTACGCTCTGCGGCTGGTATCGCGGAGATTACGTCAGTCACGCCAGCGAGCTGTACCTCTCGGAAAGCTTCTGGAAGGAGCTGCGCGGCGCGCATACGGATGAAGACTTTGCCGCCTGGGGAAAGGCTCATCCGGATGACAGGGGACAAGGGCTTTATAATGCGAATCTGTGGTTTGACAACCCGCGCGGGATCGAGGAGCGTATGCGCGCGATCATAGAGGAAGCAGGGTACGAGCCGGAAGAGGAGATTGATTACGGAATTAACTGGGCCTACATGACCAGCCGCACGGAAAATCTGGATCCGTTCCAGATCGGAATCTGTGTCTGCGCGCTGCTTGTCGTGATCTTTACGGGTTATCTGATCATCCATAATATTTTTCAGATATCGATCATGGGAGATATCCGGTTTTACGGTCTGCTGAAGACGATCGGAACGACCGGAAAGCAGATCAGAAAGATGGTGCGCCGGCAGGTCTGGATCCTTTCAGCGGTCGGGATTCCCGTGGGACTGTTTCTGGGATTTATCTTCGGCAAAGTGCTGTTTCCGATTGCGCTTGGCTTTCTGGACACGAAAGGCATGCGGATAAGCGTTTCCTTTGAACCGTGGATTTTTGTGTTTGGGGCGCTGTTTTCTCTGGCGACCGTGTACTTAAGCTGCCGGAAGCCTGCAAAGATTGCGGGCAGAATTTCACCGGTGGAAGCAGTGCGCTACACAGGGATGGAGATTTTGGGATCCCGTTTTCGGTTATCTGGCAGAAAACTTTCAAAACAAGCTGGAAGATGCTCTGTCAGGACAGGGAACCTGCGGGATGGCCGAAACGTTTTGGGGGAAGAGGAAAAACGGTCAGCGCAAAAGAAGCATTCTGAAACTCTGGAAAATCAAAAAAGAAATGCTTTCACTGGCAGAATCCCGCGGATGGCGTTTGCAAACCTTGGCCGCAGCAAATCGAAGACCTGCGCGGTCATACTGTCGATGACCTTCTCAATCATCCTGCTTTCTTTTGTGCTGACCGCGATGCACAGCTTCCGCCTGGATTCCTACATTGAGACGCGTCTGACCGGAGATTTTCTGCTTGCGAACACGAATCTGACCGGAACCCGCATCACCGCGGATATGTCTCTGGACAAATCCTATATCGCGGAAGCGGACAAACAGAAGGGAATCACGGACCGGAATGAAATCTGGGTGGGATATGGAGTTCCAAAACTGCATCTAAGTGAAAAAGCGCGAGAGAAATTTGCTGCCCTGGATGAACAGGGGATGGTTTATTCGGACAGTAAGTTCAGAGGTCTGCGCAGCGATATAATTGAGCGGATCAAAACCGGGGAATATGGGATTAACCTGGATGCATATGCGTACACACCCGGGCTGCTGAAACAGCTTTCCGTACTGGAAGGAAAGATCGACGCAAAGAAATTTCAGAGCGGGAAGTATGTGCTGGCGGGGGAATTTTACGGGAATACGCAGACGGGCGAATCTTTGTATCATGCGGGAGACCAAATCAGCATCCAGATGGCGACAGAGGATTCAGAATATCATTATGAGGAAGACGAGGAAGGAAACGTTCTGTACTGGGATGTGACAAACGGCAGAGAAAAAGAGTATGAGGTGATGGCGGTCGTCGATCTGCCGCGAAGCATGATGGACGGAGGATACACCCCGAATTCCCTTCAGCTTGTACTGCCTCTGACAGATATGAAAGAGCAGGAGCAGTATGAGGCAAGCCAGCTGCTGGCAGTTTCCTACGATGTGGAGCCAGAACACAGAGAGGCGTTTGAAGGATTTCTGAAACAGTACACGAAAAACGTCAACACGCAGATGGGATACCTCTCGGCGGATGTGCTGCGCGCGGAATTTTCCAGCATGCAGCAATCGATCGGCCTGATCGGTGTCGCAATGGCGGCGGTCATCGCGCTGGTTGGCATCCTGAATTTCCTGAACGCGATCCTGACCGGCATCCAGGCGCGCCGTCACGAGTTCGCGATGCTGCAGAGCATCGGCCTGACCGGGAGACAGCTGATGCAGCTTCTGATCTGCGAAGGACTGTACTATGCGCTGATTTCCGGGGTGCTCGGCATTTTGCTTGGCAGCCTTGCCGGATATTTCGCGGTCAGCAGCCTTGAGCAGATGATTATGCTTTTCCGGTACCGCTTCACGGCGCTTCCGTATCTGATTCTGCTGCCCGTGTTTCTGGCGGTCTCCGTGCTGCCCCCGTATCTGGCCTGCAGAAAGCTTGAGAAGACGAGCATTGTGGAGCGGCTGCGGGAGGCGGAGACATAATATAAGTGAGACAAAGTGCAGGAAACAATATTGCAGAATTGAGCAGGAGGAGACTTTTCCTCCTGCTCGTTCGCGCGGCCCAGGTGCTGCGTCAGCAGATGGTTTCTATGCCTGAGTTTGTTTGGAACTACCTGTTTTCCGCCAGCCCTTTTTAGCTGAGACGATAGCGGGTGATATTCTTCCAGTTTGGAGGGAAACCCATTCGTTTCAGAAGTTCCTCATTATCAATATGAATCAGTTTTCTGGATGTATTATCAATTAGCTGAATAAGACGCTTTTTGAAAATAAGGAAATCTTTTGTCGGGAGCAGATAACGAAATGCAATAACAACGGCAAATAAATCATTCTTTCCATTCATATATTGAATTCCGTTTTTCGGTATAGACAACTTGTCGTGTAATGGCAAATCGGAAATATTATCTATTGTTCGGTATGTAAAAAGGCGTTCTCCATGAGCACATACATTTCGAAATTTTGTCAGTACGGAAAGGAACTGTTCCATTTGTTTCCGGTTGATAATGCCAAAGTTCTTACATACTTTTGATTGGAGCGATTGGGGGAATACCTGATACATTTTTGACAGGTTTCCAAAAGTCAGCACATTTATTAATACCCATAGTGGGATGTTGCCATAAGTAGAACGGTAATAGTCTATATATACGTAATCTCTGGTAGAAGCAGCCCGGTTTAAGGTCGCGATAAGGCGAGCGATAGTTGCATGATGCTTTCTGGTGTTATTATAATTGTTTATATCCAGATAGGCGGTCTGCGATTCTCCATATTTTTCTGAAAAATAGTAGGACATAAGAGAACGCAGATGCCTTTCTATCTGCAGAAGATATTTAAAGAATAATTCCCGTAATTCAGTGTCAAATTCATAAAGGGCAACGATTTCCTCAAAAGAGGTTCCCGGCTTATATTTCTTAGTTAATGGAATACGGAATAAATGCTTATATCCACCCATTAAAGGAAAATAGCCAATATGTTTTAAGGTATCTTCCGCATAGTGTTTGTCAGAAATGAGCAAGTGTTTTTCATTACAAAGCCAATCGACTTGCTGCTCAAAAGTGGAAAAAGATTTTTGCGTAATCATTACATTTCTCCTTAAAATGAAAGAGGGAGAGACCCGCAGGTTCTCCCCCGGTCACGGGCTTCGCAAGTTTCCGCAACACGATCACTAAGCATAGTGTAGCAAAGGACAGCGGGAAAGTCAACAGGATTTGAAAAAATCCCGCTTACCTGCCGTATCCGGCACTTTTTATGCTCATAGACAGTATATGCTGGATTGCCGTAGTTGATACAGGTAAATACAAAGTGGTATTATTGCATTAATACATAATAGTGTATTGACATGCAATCTCCGGGGGGGGTAAAATATTAATTGTCCGGCCCGATTTCCAGAAAATAGTCATTGATTACAAAAAATCCAGGGAATAATCTCAAAAATATGTTGAATTTATCGGAGTAACGTATTAATATATTGTACGGAATTAAATATCCTGCAAAAAAAATAAAATTTCTGCAGATGGTATACTTCATTATGGTCGTTGTTAATGGAGCGGAAGGGTGTAATGAAGGCTTCTGTCATAAAACAGGAAGGCGAGGTTCTTGCATGTTTGAACTCATACTTATAGGAATTGTAATTTATCTGATTTACTTATTTGTCACTAAGGTACTGCCGGTTTTGATTGCCGGCGGGGGGATCCTGGTTCTTGTGGTCATCGGGATTGCGTTTCTGGCGGGAGCGCTCATCGGTTTTGTCGTGGCCATCAGAAATTATATCCAGGCGATCAGCGAACATGTGAATTTTTCCGAGTGGGAGTGGAAAAAAGACAATGAGCCCGCGGTGCGAAGTTACTTTTTCGGACCGGGATATCAGCAGCTTGGAGAAACCATACACGACGCGTTTGAGCGGAACAGGGCAGAACAGAAGAAGCATAAAAATGCATTTCTGCCGTTTCGGGCTGCTCTGTTTATCTGCGTCAATCTGTTCGGAACGATCATTACGCTCATATTTGCGGCGATACATGGAACGGTCACAACGCTGGTTATG
>CANQEC010000236.1 GCA_947594335.1 uncultured Lachnospiraceae bacterium | reverse complement strand
ATATTGAATCAATAACAGCATTATGCCTCGCCTCCTTTCTGGATGCCTTTCATTCTGCGCTCATCCCTGCGGTCGAGCATCCGGTTCATGAAAATCTTGAAGAAGAACACAAAGCCGCAGAGGTAAATGATCACTGCCGAAATAAAATCAGAGATCTGCGCGCAGTACAGTGTTTTGTCCACATACGCGCCGCCATTGGTGATATGCTGGATAAAATAGGAAGAGAATACCGCGCCGATCGGATTCAGACCGCCGAGGAACGCCGCCGCGATCCCGTTAAAGCCCATCGCCGGAACGCTCGTCTGCGTACACATCCACTGCTCCATTCCGCTCAGGTAGAAGAACGCGGCTCCAAGTCCTGCAAGGGCTCCGGAGATCATCATCGTCAGGATGATATTTCGCTTCTCGCGCATGCCGCAGTATTTCGCCGCCTGCTTGTTTAATCCGGTCGCTTTAAGCTCATACCCGAACTTTGTCTTCTCGAGGAGAATCCAGATAAGTACGGCCACCACCACGGAGAGCGGGATCGCAATCGTCACATACTGATTGTTTGAAAACAGGGTGTCCAGGCCCATCTTCGGCATAAGCGCGGCAGGATTCCTGCTTGTGAGCTGCACCGTATAGGGACTCGCAGGTTCCTTCACGCCGGTCAGAATCATATTTACCGTGTACAGACCGATCCAGTTCAGCATGATGCAGGAGATGACCTCATTCACATTGCAGTACGCTTTCAGGAAACCGGAGATGCCTCCCACAAGCGCCGCGGCCACAACCGCCGCCAGGATGCAGACATACCACGGCATTTTAAAGCCGAGCGCAAAGTACAGACACGCGCCCGCGCCCGCCACATACTGACCGGCCGCCCCGATATTGAACAGCCCCACCTTATAGGCAAAGAGGACCGACAAAGAGCAGAGTACCAGAGGAGCAGCCTTAACCAGCGTACTTCCAAAGTACATCATCGCCGCCATCGGGCTCGGATAGTAGAGGAAATTCTTCATGATCGAAACGATTGCTTTCCCGGCGCCTGCCGGATTGATGATCAGCAAAGCGATATATCCGACCAGAAGCCCGATCACGATGCAGACCAGCGCGGCGATCAGAGACTGCAGGCCGCTGCTGCGCAGCAGGCTGCCTTTTTTCTTTTGCCCGTTCATCCTACTTCTCCCCCTTTCTCTTCGCGCCCGCCATGTAGAGGCCGAGTTCCTCGACCGTCACTTTCTTCGGGTCAAACTCACCGACGATCTCCCCTTCGTACATGACGAGGATCCGGTCGGAAACATTCATGACTTCATCCAGTTCCAGGCTGACAAGCAGTACGCCCTTCCCCGCGTCCCTCTGGGCAACAAGCTGCTTATGTATGTACTCGATCGCTCCGACATCCAGACCCCTGGTCGGCTGCACCGCGATCAGCAGTTCCGGATTGCGGTCAATCTCTCTGGCGATGATCGCCTTCTGCTGATTGCCGCCGGACATCGCCCGGGCGACCGTGACCGGACCCTGCCCGGAACGAATATCATACTGTTCGATCAGGCGCTCCGCGTAGGAACGGATCGCTTTTCTCTTCAGAAATCCCGCCCCGTTTGTAAATTCCGGTTCGAAATATCTCTGAAGCACGATATTGTCCTCCAGCGTATAGTCAAGCACAAGTCCATGTTTGTGGCGGTCCTCCGGAATGTGGCTCATACCGAGAATGGATCGTTTGCGGATGCTCTCGTTCGTGATGTCTTTTCCGTCCAGCATGATCTTTCCCGACTTGAGCGGTTCAAGTCCTGAGAGTCCGTACACAAACTCTGTCTGCCCGTTGCCGTCGATCCCGGCGATGCAGACGATCTCGCCGCGCCGCACCTGCAGCGAGACATTGTTCACCGCATTGTTTTTATGGCGTCTGGAAGCAACCGTCATCCCCTGAATATCCAGAACGACGTCCTTCGGCTTTGCCTCCGTCTTCTCGACCGCAAACGAGACATCGCGGCCTACCATCATGGCAGAAAGCTTCTCCGGCGTCGTATCCTTCGTCTCGACCGTCCCGATATATTTGCCCTTGCGAAGCACGGAACAGCGGTCGGACACCTGCATGATCTCCGCAAGCTTGTGGGAGATAAAGAGAATGCTCTTTCCCTCCGCCGCCAGGTTCTTCATGATCTGCATGAGTTCCTGGATCTCCTGCGGCGTCAGCACCGCGGTCGGCTCGTCAAAGATCAGGATCTCATTGTCCCGGTAGAGCATTTTGAGAATCTCTGTTCTCTGCTGCATGCCGACTGTGATATCCTCAATCAGCGCGTCCGGATCCACCTGAAGACCATATTTCTGCGAAAGCTCAAGGACTTTCCTGCGCGCCTCGCTCTTCTGAAGAAATCCGCTTTTTGTCGGCTCCACTCCGAGAATGATGTTGTCAAGTACCGTAAAACATTCCACCAGCTTAAAATGCTGATGGACCATTCCAATGCCCAGATCATTCGCGTCGTTCGGGTCCCTGATTTCCACTTTTTTGCCGTCCTTGCGGATCTCGCCCTCTTCCGGCTGGTAAAGTCCGAACAGAACGCTCATCAGCGTGGATTTCCCGGCCCCGTTCTCGCCAAGCAGCGCATGGATCTCGCCCTTCTTCAGCTGAAGCGTGATATCGTCGTTGGCGATGATTCCTGGAAAACGCTTCGTAATGTGGAGCATTTCAATGGCATAATTGTCCATTGTCTGTCGTCCTCCTTTCTGTTTTTTCTGAAAAAGAGCGGGCACGAAGACCCGCTCTTTCGAGGATTTACGCGGGCAGCGAATCATCACACATCTGTATGTGACCGACGCACCGCGGTAACGGGCGAAACCTGTGCAGCGTGCCTCAGCCCGTCAAGTTCCGTATGATTATTTGATGTTGCCCTGGTCGTTTACCGTGATCTCCACTTCCGGCATCGCGGATACATCGTTCGACACGGTGATGTCGCCCGCGAACAGAGACGCAACCAGCGCTTTGTAATCATCCTGTGTAAAGCCGTCGTTCCACTGGGTGCTCTCAAGCGGAAGCTGTACATAGTTCTCCTCCGGATTCTCGGATATGAGGCCGAGGGTCTGAATCTGGCCCGCGTACGCATCCCAGTTGTCATTCAGGATGATCTCGGAAAGAAGTGTATTGACCGTCGCGCCAAGGCCCTTCATCGCGGAGGTGATCGTCATACCTTCGCCGCGCCCGTCAATTTCGGCTGCCTGATCAATATCAACGCCGATCACCTTGCCGCCTTCCTTTGCCGCAGCATCTGCTGCCGAAGTATAGATGCCGCCGCCGCACGCGAATACGGCTTCAACGCCCAAAGTCTGATACCAGGTATCCATAGCCGCCGTGATATCCGCATCGCCGTAGAACTGATTGCCGTACGCGTACTCAACCGTAACCTTGTCCTGGATGCCAAGCTCAACCGCCGCGTCGTTTACGCCCTGCACGAAGCCGTAGCCGTAACGCATAACTGCCGGAACGGCCATGCCGCCGAGGAATCCGAGATGCTTGTAGCCAAGCTTCACCGCGGCCTGCCCTGCCATGTAACCGGACAGCTCTTCCTGATAAACCGCGATATAGACGTTGTCGCTGTAGTAGTACTCTTTTACATCCCAGTTGTCCGGGTTGTAATCGTACTCCTCGCCAAGCGCTTCCTGAAGGATGTCCCCCGCCTGCACATCAAGAACCACAAATTTGACATCCGGATACATCTCGGATTTATCAATGATCGTGCCGGCAAACGCATAACCCGGCATGACAATGACGTTGTAGCGGTCTGCTACCGCCAGATCCACGCTGGCTCCACGCTCTGCTCTGGAATCGCCTGTCGGCTTATAATACTGGAAGTCAATCCCGTTCTCATCGCAGAAAGCCTTGCAGGCTTCGTATGTAGTCTGATTGAAGGACTGGTCCGTAATATCGCCATAATCAGTAATCATCGCTACTCTGTAGCTGCCCGCATCATCCGCGGACACTGTCATGCCCGCCAGAGAGAGAACCATTGCGCAGACCATAAGTAATGACAGGAACTTGCTCAGTTTTTTCATTTCTCTACCTCCATATAAGTTTTGTGCAATCGGTATGTTTCCGATTATTGTAACGAAAAAATTATATCGTATTTGTTCCATAAAGGCAAGATGATTTTTACTATTTTTCGTAAATTTCTCTGTTTCCCCGCGGATCCTTCAGTAATATTTCACAAGAAATCCGCCGCCTGAAAGGGGCAAAATTTTGTTCGCTGAATTGTAAAAATAATTCTTTACTATTCGGCTGTTATCGTATATAATAAGACTGTTCGAAACGTCGGGGTATGGCGTAGCTTGGTAGCGCGCTCGGCTGGGGGCCGAGAGGTCGCAGGTTCAAATCCTGTTGCCCCGATT
>CANQEC010000235.1 GCA_947594335.1 uncultured Lachnospiraceae bacterium | reverse complement strand
GCGGGCAGGTCGATATTGATCATGGTCTGCCAGCGGTTCGCTCCGTCGATCTTGCAGGAATCATAGAGCTGCGTGTCTACGGACGACAGAGCCGCGATATAGATAATACTGTTCCAGCCCATTGACTGCCACACGCCGGTCAGCACATACAGAGGCGCAAAGGCGGATTCTTTTCCAAGGATGTTCGTATCCTTCGCCACCAGGCCGACGGCTTTCAGGAGATTTCCGATGACGCCGCTGTCATTGCGGAACATGATGTTGATCATGGATACAAGGACGACGACTGAGACAAAGTACGGGATGTAGACCGTCGTCTGAACGACGCGCTTCCACTTCGTGTTCCGGATCTGGTTGATCAGCATGGCCAGAATGATCGGCGCCGGGAACCCAACGACAATGCTGAAGAAAGACAGGATAAACGTGTTCCTCAGCGTCGTGAAGAACATCGGACTGTCAAAATACTGTTTGAAATATTTGAACCCGACAAAAGGTCCTCCCGTGATGCCGGTGGCATAGCTGTAATCTTTGAACGCGAGCTGGATACCATACATCGGCACATAGCAGAATATAAAAATGTACAGCATTGCCGGAAGCAGCATGATCCACAGCTGCCAGTTCCGCGTCCAGTATTTTTTTGTGCGGACGGACAGGCTGGCTGTTCCGGATGTGTTCTTTTTCTTAGACAAAATAGTTCCCCCTTCCTCTTCTCTCAATGACAAAGAAGTGCTCTGCGACAGCAGCAATTTCCCTGCACGCGCCCGTGTGTACCCGCCGGAGGCTTTTATGTCACAGGGCGAACTTCCCTATGAATCGGGCAGGAAGCGTTTACCGCCTGCCCGCTGCGCCGGGCGCGGCTGCGACAGCAGCATTTTCCCTGCACGCGCCCGTGTGCATAAAAACAGGGAGAGAACGCGCGGAAGGCATCCTCCCCCCTATCATCACTGGTCAGCAGCAGTCTTCTTTGTCAGACCCTTTTCCGATCACAGGATTACTGGATGGATTCCAGATACGCGTCAAATGCAGCCTGACGGATATCCAGGCAGTCCTGGAGTCCCGCGCCGTTTACGCTTTCCACATAGGAATCCCATGTCGATTCGATATCCGCATCGCCGGTCAGCCACAGTGCCCACTGGTTATCGACGATGTTGTTGATATTTGCGTCGGTCAGAGCAAGGAAGGCCTCGTCATCTGCCGAGAATTTCAGGAACATACGCGGATATTTATCGGAGGTCGAAGCCTTCGCAAGGGTATCTGCATAGGTCTCCCTCTCTCTCAGAGCGTTCTGCATATCCTCTGCCATCTCGATCTCGGTCGATCTGCGGATATACATCGGCCCGTTATCTGCGAACGTGCTCGTCCATTTCCATGTGCCCGGGTCTGTATCCGGATCCTGCGGCGGAAGTACCTTGTAGCTGTTGTCGCCGGTCTGCTCGATGCAGCCGTCTGTGATGCCGCCGAACAGGGACTCCACGCTGTGTGTCTGATCATAGAAACGGTCAACAAATCTCAGGGCCGCCTCCGGGTCTGCGCAGCTCGCCTTGATGACGACGCGGCAGTCAGCGAAGTTCAGCTCAGAGTAATCGTCTCTCCATCTGGTGTCGTAGGTGCCCGGCTCACAGTCGATATCATAGTCAAGTGCCGGTACCGGAACATACTGGGAAGCCAGGTTGTTGCCGAATTTATCTGTCTCCTCCCAGCCGAACACGCAGCCGACAACCGCGTCGCCTGCCTCGTTGCCTCTGGACAGGGACTGGAATGCGGAGTAGTCGTTCGTGATCGCGTTCGAGTTGATCAGGCCGTTCGCGTACAGGTCTGCAAGATATTCCATGAAGAGTTTATATCTCTCGTCTGTCGCATAGAATTTTACCGTGTTGTCCTCGAGGAAATAACCGCCGTTGATCGGGCCGGTCGTCTGGATACCCATGGAACCGATCAGGCTCGTCAGAGAGTATGCGCTGTTGAACCACGCCATGTTGCCGCCGTACGCGTTGTAGTCCAGCGGGATCTCATCGTTCGGGTCGCCGTTTCCGTTCGCATCCTGCTCCTTGAACGCCATCAGGACGTCCTTAAGCTCTGAGAGAGTCGTCGGAACCTCCTTGCCTACGTTGTCCAGCCAGGTCTGATTGATAAAGAGAACCGTGTTCGTGGAAGGCCATTTGCCCTGGAATTTCGGAATGCTGTACATGCCGCCGTCGCCGGAGGTCGCAAGCACCTTTGTATCCGGCTCCTCCTCAAACATCGCATAGATATTCGGGGTAAGCTCCTCTGATATATAATCCTTCAGGTCAAGAAACAGTCCCTTGTAGGTCTGGAAATCTGTGGAAGCCGTAGCGCAGATCAGAATATCCGGAATATCTCCGGAGGCAAAACGCGTCGCCTTTACCTGATCCCAGTCCGCACGGATCTGCTCCCATGTGACATCGACTCCTGCCTCGTCCTCTACCTCGGCTACCCACTCCATGTCCTCGATATCCTGAGTCAGCGGATGTGAGCAGAACAGAGCCGTCAGCGGTACCTTCTCTTCCGCAGACGCTGTCGTCCCGAATCCTGCAAACGTCGATACCGCCATCACGGATGACAACAGCACAGCAGTCAGTTTTTTATTTTTCATGCCTTGATTCTCCTTTCATCATTTTCCGGCAAAATACACAGACTCGCGAATCCTGTGTATTTTGCGCATCCTTCATGTTTATTCAGCGATTTGCATCCATAAAATGCCATAGTTTTTTTGGAATTCCAGTTTTTTATGTGCAATATTACTGTATATTTAGTTTATCACATTAACCCCCCGTGTAAATTCCATATAGTTAGATTCGGTGTCAAAATGTAATTTTTACATATTGCATAATTATATTCCTGCCTCTTTATCCGGCCTGTAAAAATAATTTTCCGCAAATTATCAGCAGAACTTTTGACACCTTTTCCTTCCATCCAATATTCATGCAGGCTGCGGCAATTTGACAGATTCCTGCGATAGACATGGGCGGCAGATGTATGCTATTATTACAGAAACAATTTACTGACAGGAAAGGAGGCGGATGTATGCGCTTTTTTCTGTTTTCTTCCGATATCCGCCTGGAATATGTCCTTACCGGAAAATTTAAAGCGCCCAATAAAAACTGGAAGCATGAATTATTTGACCTGAATGAATTCGAGTTGATCGTCATGACGGAGGGCACCTTATACCTTGCCTACGGAAATGATGAATTTACAGTCTCAAAAGGAGAATTTCTTCTTCTCCCGCCGAGCAAATTTTACCGCAGAGGTTTCCGGGAATCCTACTGTTCCTTCTACTGGCTGCATTTTACCGCCCCTGAATTTTCTCAGACAGAGGATTCGGACCAGTTTCAGCAGGAGTATCCGGCGGCCCGGACGCTGTCGATCCCGCAGACGGGAGTAATCCCAGGACTTGAAAAGGTCATCGTTCTCATGAAACAGCTGCAGGATGAAGTAAAGAACGGCTATCCGTTCATGTGCCTCAATGTGATGACGACCTGCGTCGTTCTGGAACTGTACGGGCAGCTGTTCCTGCACAAAAACAGCATTGAAAAATTATCCAGCAGGGAACAGATCTATTCCGATATCCTGGATTATGTCAAATTAAATATCGCAAAAAATATCAAGGTCGCGGATGTCGCCACCCATTTTGGCTATAACCAAAAGTACCTTTCCCATATATTTTCTTCCTTTGCCGGAATGACACTGAAGCGGTTCATACTCGCCCAGAAAATCGACCGGGCCAATTTTCTGCTGAACGATACGAACAAATCCATTGCGGAGATCGCAAAAGAAGTGGGATTCAGCGACAGTCATAATTTCTCGCGCTGCTACAAAAAGGTCACGGGCCTTTCTCCTACGGAATACAGAAATACATTTGCAAAAAGACTGCTGTATGACAAGTAAACGTTCCTGCCGGGTATGCCCGGCACCGCCGCAAAGAAAAGTCCGCGGAAGCCATTTTCCATCTGATCTATTGACATGCGGTCCCGGAACGGATAAATTATCCATAGAACGCCCGCGGTCCGCGCGGATCGGATCACGCTTTTTTGCGGCGCCGGATCCGGCCGCGGAAAATTGCTTTCGCGGCGCGAAAATATGAGGAGGAGAATCATGCCAGTAAAATATGTATTCGTAACCGGCGGTGTTGTTTCCGGCCTTGGCAAGGGAATCACCGCGGCATCTCTGGGCAGACTTCTGAAAGCACGCGGTTACAAAGTGACCATGCAGAAATTCGATCCCTACATCAACATCGACCCCGGCACCATGAACCCGATCCAGCACGGCGAGGTCTTCGTCACGGACGACGGCGCGGAGACGGATCTCGACCTCGGCCACTACGAACGTTTTATTGATGAGAGCCTGAACAAAAATTCCAACGTCACGAC
>CANQEC010000234.1 GCA_947594335.1 uncultured Lachnospiraceae bacterium | reverse complement strand
TCATTCCTCTTCATTCCTTTTCCTTCTGGCAGATGATATCAGAAACCAATGCTTTCCCTTCCTCATCATCACATTAACGTGCTAAATTGTTACTGTTCACTCCCTTGCAGGTCGTGAACGTAACAGCGCTCCGCGATGCACAGAAATGCTGCTTTTGCAGCATTTCGCGCCGCAATTCTCGGGATTTCTGTGCATCTGGCACAGAAATCACCTCGCGGAACAGCGCACGTGTGAACTGTAGCATCCTCTTCCCACTATCCTGCGCAGATCCGTCCGGCACACCTGCGGTTCAAACTCGTCCCGAACCGCGCAGGCCGCGCAGCAAAGCCCTTCTCCGATCTCATATTCCCGGAAATAATAGGTTCTTTGATCCACATCCTGAACCACGGAAATCTTTTCTTCTCCCAGAATAATCCGAAAACAATCCATCCCCAGTCTCATCCCCTGCCCCGTAACCTTCAGGAAGCTTTCCTTCAGAGTCCAGAACCGGCAGAACATCTCCTGGCGCTCCTTTTCCTCTTCCAGGGAGACGATCCTCTTATATTCTTCCGCGTCAAAAAATCTCCTCGCCACGGCCATACCGCGGTCCCTGATCCTCTCGACATCGCATCCCACCTCGCAGGGCGCTATGGCACATACCGCCGTCTCCCCGGAATGAGACAGATTAAAATATATATCCTCCATGCCCATGCCGTCCAGATAAGGCTTTCCGTTCTCCCCGTAACGATATCTGAGAATATTCTCCGGTTCCTGCCCGTCTTTGAAGATTCCGAGCCGGGAAAGTCCATACATCAGCAAAAGCTCGGCGCCTAAAGACAGTCGTTTATCCCTGCCAGAGCGTATCCGGTCCGTCTTTTCCCGGCGCTCCTTTGTCACCTTCCTGTACGCCGCCGCATACAGATTCTCATCCTCCAGCTGCCTTACATCCGCAGCATAAATTTTTACAGGAAATTCTTTCATCCCATTCCTCCGCTGACGCCGCCCGCAATATGGCTATATTATGATGCTGGGGTCAGAAGGTATTTTACCCCATGATGCCAGAAGCTGTTTTGCACAGATACACCGCAGCCGCTCTCCAGTTATCTCCCAGACGGCAGTACAGCTTTCCATCCTCAATCCGAACATCCACATCGGCGTCGGAATAGACTCCGCCAATCTGCTGCGGCACGCCCTCGGGCAGGGTCAGCTGCAGCGTTTCGGGGTATTCTCCGCCGAAGGTATGGATCAGAGCAAAGGCGTTCCCGTCTGCGCCGAGACGCACGATCCCCTGCCACCCTTCGGGATGGCGGATCCGTTCAATCTGCGGACTCATCCAGAAGGTCCGCCCTTTTTTGATGATCGGCGCAATCCTGCGGTAAAACGCGATGCCGCGGTCGATCACATCCCACTGCTCATCGGTCAGGTGCGTCACATCGCCCGACAGACACATTCTCCCGAGGAAGGTATTTGCCACAGAGTATGCAATGCGCTTTAAGCTGTCCGTCTCCCGGATGACGGCCCAGATCTGGCTCTGCCGCGGCAGGATCGCACGGTGCAGGTTCGCCGCAATGATCGGAATCTCCACGCACTCATGCGCATCCGAGAAGGACGCCATGGAAGTTGCCGCCATGAAGCCCGGCTCCAGGCGATGTCCGCCGGAAGCGCAGTTCTCCAGAACGATCCCGGGAATCTCCCGCTTCACTTCCTCAAAGAAATCCATCGTCGCGGCCATGTTCCGGCGCAGTCCTTCTCCCTGGGATTCCGCCCCGTCGCAGCCGATGCCGATCGTATCGTTGTAATCCACCTTCATGTACTCAAATCCATATTTTTTCAAGGTCCCCGTCACGCGCTCCCTCAGGTAGTCACGCACCCAGGGATCCGTCATATCCCAGAAGCGGCGCCGCACGGTCGTAAGCGGCTGTCCGTCGCGCTTCAGCAGATGTTCTGTCAGATGGAACGCGTCCGAAGCGTGGCCGACATTCTCAATTTCAAACCAGATTCCGGCTTTCATGCCCTCCGCGTTTATCGCTTCGACAGTCTTCCCCAGGCCTTCCGGGAACAGCGTCTTTGAGGGGATATAATCGCCCATGCTGACGTCCCACGGAACGCCGTCCGCCTTGTACCAGCCGCAGTCAATCACAAAATAGGCAAAGCCTTTCCCGTGAACCGCCTTCAGAATCTCTGTGATATTCTCATGGGAAGGATCACCCCAGGTCGTACAGTACTCATTAAAAAGGACCGGAAGATCCTGTTCGGATTCGGGACCGGCGTCAGCCGCCTTCTCCCCGGCCGCGGTAAGGCGCTGACAGAACTCATCGACGGATTTTGTATGCGCCGCGGAGACAATAGCTTCCGGCCCGGCAAAGCTTTCACCCGGCTCCAGATGCTTCATCCAGTGGCCAAATTCCCGGTCCGCCAGGCCGCCGCTTACCGCAATGTTCTCATCAACCCGGTAAATCTCCATCTGCCAGGAAGCCGGATGCGCCACCTGCGCGCCCCAGAATACGTGGGTTTTCGTATCCTCCACCGCCAGAAACGGGAAATAATGATTGACCGGCATTGAGCCGACCTGTCCGAAACGTTCGCAGCGCACGGCGTCCATCCCCCAGGAAGGTTCCAGCTGCAGCTCCTCGAGCGTCTGCGACAAAAGACGTCCTTCCTGGCTCCAGCGCGACTGGAGGCGGTGTACCATAATATCGCCGCTGCAGTCTCCCTGCAGATAGGGCGAGATTCCGGTCAGCGAAAAGCTCTCCAGCATCTCCAGCGTGATCCTGCGGCCGCTTCGGTTCTCGTACGCGCAGTTCATGCGCACGAAAAGATCCCCTTCCTCCCAGGAAACCGTATGTACTGCGCCGAAGCCGCGCGCATCCTCAAGGACAGTCCTGACGCACTGGCGTCTGCCGTCCCTCTCCAGAGTCTGTTCTTTTAAAATCAGGCTCATCGCGCTCTCGCCGCAGCGCAGCGTGTTTCCAGGCGCATAGCCTCCCTTGTAAACATCCCCGGCAAGCTTTACCTGCACAAGCGGATCCAGAGCCGCCCTTTTCTCAATTCCCTCCGGGATGGGGCAGTTCGCCGGATACATCATCAGACCAGTCCGCCCTTCTTCATCTGAGATGTAGCACAGTATCATATCCCCAAACTGATATTCCTTCTTTTTACCCACAAACAGTCCTTTCTCCGCAATCCGCGGTCACCTTTTCACAGTCATCGTTTTTTCCTTTTACCGCTCCCACAGTTATCCCTTTGATAAAACATTTCTGCAGCGACAGAAACAGGATCGCGACCAACACCGTATTCATAAAGCTCATCATCAGGAAAACGCCGAACGAAATTCCCGCCGCAGCATACATAAAGATAATGCCATATCTGGTATTTGTCAAATCCTTCTTTTGCCCCCTGACAGACTCCCCTGACAGACCAGACTTGAGGCTGCGCGCAGATAAAAGCCGCTCATCCGAACACCACCTGAAGCAGAACCATATAGCAGATTGTTCCCGCCGGTATGGAGATCAGCGTGTTATGCTTCCATTTGTGAAGCAGCACGACGAGCGCCACGGAAATCAGTTCCGGAATCCCGTGAGGAGATTTCACAAAAGAGACTCCCTTCAGGCAGTAAACCACAAGCATGCCTATGATCGCGTAGGGCAGCACCCTGCCAAGATATAATATGGGCTGCGGCGTATTATGCCGGAAAATCAGAAACGGCAGAAACCGCAGCAGCGCCGTCGTCACCGCCATGATTCCGATCAGTATCAATGAATATGCAGGACTAATCGTCATTTTTATCCTCCTCTTTCTAAAAACCGGCCTGTTCTTCGACAAAACAGATGCCGGTCAGAAACCGCTTTCTGCTCAGCGCCATTCTTTTTATCCGGGAAAGCACCGGTCAGATCAGCATTTTCCCGGATAATGCGCGCATCTACAGCGCTTCCTCCTGCTTTGGCATACGGTTTTTCAACAAAAATAATAAGAGTACAATTCCGATCATCGACGGAATCAGAAAGCCGGACGGCCCGAAGATCAGAAGGCAGATCACCGACACGCCGACCCCCGAAAGCGCCGGCAGATGATTCTTCTCTTTCTCCCACTGTTCCGTAAATATGACGACAAAAAGAGCCGTCATCGCAAAATCCAGCCCGGCCGAATTAAAATGAAAAGCCGAGCCGAGAACCGCCCCGGCTACGCTTCCCGCAATCCAGTAGCTCTGATTCAGGATCGACACCAGAAAGTAGTAGAGATGGATATCCATATCCTCCTTCTCCTGCCTGCTGCATACCAGGGAATACGTCTCATCCGTCAGCGCAAAGATCAGATAGGGTCTCGTCTTTCCCGCGCGGTTGTACTTTTCCAGCATGGAAATGCCGTAAAAAAGATGCCGCACATTCACCATGATCGTCATCAGAAATGTGGCCAGCATTGTCGCTCCC
>CANQEC010000233.1 GCA_947594335.1 uncultured Lachnospiraceae bacterium | reverse complement strand
CAACCAGGCAGACCGCCGACCGGATAAGCGAGCTGATCCGCCTGTCGCAGAGCAGCCTGGAAATAATGGCCCATCTCTACGGCTCTGTGATCACCGAGCCCGTGATCGACTCGAATATGCTGCAGGATATGACAGAAAGATCCGGCTTTGACTACGTGGAATTTATCACGCCGGACGGGCAGGACCTGACGGCGGACGGACGGACAGCCGATCTCTCCGACCGCGAATATTTTCTGAACGGCATGCAGGGCAAAAGCGGAAAGACCGTAGTCCGCAATTCCAGGATCACGAATGAGACGCTGCTGATCTTTTACACGCCGTTTTATTATGAAAATCAGATCATCGGCGTGCTCAGCGGAATCATGCGCGGCGAAAATATTTCGCAGGTTCTCTCCCTGGATTATTTCGGAGTACAGGGAAACACCTGGATTCTTGAGGCAAACGGAGACGTTATTCTCAGCACCGAAACGGATTACGAGTCGGAAAACCTTCTGAAACTGTTCAGGACGAGCGGACGCTTATCCTCCCGGGATCTCATGAAACTGGAGCGGGCCATCATCAACAGCGAATCCTCCAGCTTTAACTATCAGGGAAGCAGCGGTGAAGGCAGCGCCTTTATCACGCCTCTGGAAAACAGCAGCTGGTCGATCCTGCAAAGCTTTCCGTCATCCCTGACAAGAACCATGACGGCAAGCGCAAATTCCGCCGGCATCAAGCTGGAAGTCGAACTGTTCGCCGCCTTTTTCCTGTATATTCTGTATCTTCTCCTGAAAAATAGGACGCAGAAAAAACGGCTGGTATCTGAAAAGCAGGAAATGTCGCGGATCGTGGACGCGGTCACACAGCTGTTTTCCCGTTTTGCAGTCGTGGATTTTGGCAGCAACACATACGAATATCTGGAGGATAGAAAAGGAAACGCCTCTGAAAGCGGATTATATACCGATCTGATCCGCTGTCTTGAGTCAAAATACATCCGGGATGACGAAGATGCGGAAGAAATGGGCGTTGTAATATCCCGCGAATATATCCAGAAGCATCTGACCGAAGATATTCCTTATCTGCAGTTCGAATATGAGATCGATATGGGCGGGCACCGCTGGGAAAATCTTTCCATCCTCTGTCTCGACCGCACGGACGGTCTGCCTGTTCATGTGCTGTTTGCCATACAGGATGTAACTCCTTTAAAAGAGCGCGAGCAGGAGATCCGCCTCGCCCTGCGGAACGCATCCGAAGCAGCTGAGGCAGCCAACCGCGCGAAATCGGATTTCCTTGCCCGGATGTCCCATGATATCCGTACGCCCATGAACGCCATCATGGGTATGACCACCGTCGCGTCCATGCATATGGATGACAGAAACCGGCTTGCCGACTGTCTGGACAAAATCATGATTTCCAGCCGTCATCTTCTGGAGCTTATCAACGACGTGCTGGATATGTCAAAGATCGAAAGCGGCAAGGTCACGCTCTCTGAAGAAGCTTTTGGCATGCCGGATTTTCTGGAAAGCATCTCAACAATCATCAGGCCGCAGGCTGAGAGCAGACATCAGACTTTTGGAATCCATACCCAGGATATCACACATGAAAATGTGATTGGAGACGAGCTGCGTCTGCGGCAGATCTTCGTCAATATTCTTGGAAATGCGGTAAAATTTACACCGGAAAAAGGAACCATTTCCTTTTCCATCCGCGAATGCGATTCCCACATTTCCGGCATGGGCTGTTATGAATTCGTCTGTGAAGATAACGGGATCGGCATGGATGAAGAATTTATCC
This sequence comes from uncultured Lachnospiraceae bacterium, assembly GCA_947594335.1. Taxonomy (GTDB): domain Bacteria; phylum Bacillota; class Clostridia; order Lachnospirales; family Lachnospiraceae; genus Choladousia. Next base: position 2,644 of record CANQEC010000233.1, on the reverse strand, counting down.
GGACAATTTTCGATCCTTTCACCAGATCCAGCCATTCTGTCAGCCAGAACATCGAGGGGACAGGCCTTGGCATGTCCATTACCTATAATATTGTCCGCATGATGAATGGGGATATCCGTGTTGAGAGCAAGGTCGGAGCCGGTTCCCGGTTTACAGTCTGTATCCATCTGAAACTGCAGGAGACCGAAACAGAACAGATGTCATCAAAGGCCGGGCAGACGAGTCTGGAGCAGGCAAGCTTTTCCGGAAAACGAATCCTTCTCGTGGAAGACAACGAACTGAACCGGGAAATTGCAGAGGAGCTGCTTTCCTTCATCGGCGTCAGTGTAGAACAGGCCGAAAACGGGCAGATTGCCTCCGACATGTTTGCGGACAGCCCCCTCTTCTACTACGACCTGATCTTCATGGATATTCAGATGCCTGTCATGAACGGCTATGAAGCGGCGCGGCGAATCCGGGATATGGAGCGTGAAGATGCCGGACGAATTCCAATTATTGCCATGAGCGCCAACGCTTTTGATGACGACATACGTCTGACCCGCGAATCCGGGATGAATGATCACGTGGCAAAACCTGTGGAAACCGACAAACTGATCGAAGCCCTGAACAAATGGCTCTGAATATACTGCATACTGCGTCAGCAGCTGATTTCTCTGCCCGGGCCTGCGCAAAATCAAAAAGCGGCACTGTACCCGCAAAGGTACAGTGCCGCCGGTTTTATAACCGCAGATTTCTTTATTTTATCAGCCGGGCATTATTTCGCAGCTTTTGCAGCCGCCTCAACTACATGGCTGACCAGCACGGAGGTTGTAACACTTCCGACGCCGCCGGGAACAGGAGTGATCGCATCCACGATCGGCTCTACCGCTGCGTAATCCACATCGCCGCAGAGCTTGCCTTCTGCATTTACGTTAATTCCTACGTCAATCACAACCTGTCCGGGTTTCGCATACTCGGCGCCCACAACGCCTGCACGTCCCGCAGCCACGATCAGGATATCGGCCTCGCGTGCCTCAGCCGGCATATCGACAGTCCGTGTATGGCAGATCGTAACCGTCGCATTCTTCTTCACCAGCATCATCGCCGCCGGTTTTCCAACAACAAGGCTTCTGCCGATCACAACCGCCTTCTTGCCTGTGCAGTCGATCCCGTAATGATCCAGGATCTCCATACAAGCCTGCGGAGTACACGGCGGAAAACCAACTGCTTTGCCCGTAAATACGCCTGACATGGAGCCGTCTGTCATGCAGTCGACATCCTTTGCCGGATCCAGCGCGTTCTCGATCAGATTCTGATTCAGATGCTTCGGAAGCGGACGGAACAGCAGAACGCCGTGAATCTTGTCGTTCTTGTTCACCTCGTCGATCACCTTGAGGAGCTCTTGCTGGGAAACGTCCGCAGGAAGAAGAATCTTCTCACATGCAACTCCAAGTGTCTCACAGCGCTTTGTCGCGCCTCTCTCATAGGAGATATCGCTCTCATTCTCACCAACACGGATAATGCCAAGCGTCGGGTTTACGCCTTTCTCTTTCAGTTCCGCAACCTTTGCCTTGATACGCTCGTTCAGAGCAGCCGTTACTTCTTTTCCCAATAATTGCTTTGCCATTTTTTCTCCTTTCGCACCCTGATTCTGTGCGTTTTTCTAAATCTTTCGTTCCTTCCTGCAGCAGGCAGGAGTTTTTTATCCCTGTCCGGGGATATGACTCTCTTATTTCAGCCTTCCAAGAACACTTGCAAAAATCTCGTCCGCAATCGGCGGATACTTTTCAAGCATCGCATCAGCCTTGGCATTCAGCTCTTCTGCATATTCCCTGTTTGCCATGGATTTCGTGTTGATATAGACATTCAGACTCGCTCCCATCAGAGCCGCTTTGCAGAACGCGGCGCCGACCCCGGCGTCACTGATCGCCAGAGTTGAACCCTTCGCAGCAAACTCCTTGATCAGGTCGATCGCTTCGCAGCACTTTTCCATGATCTCCATCGGAACCGAGCATGCTTCCTTCAGAACAATCTCCATCACACGGGCTTTCTCAGCCTTCTCCTCTTCCGTCGCGCGCGGCATGCCGTAAGCTTTTGAAAGCGGCTCAAACACCTCCGCGTCCCTCTCGACAAGTTTGAGAAGTTCTGCCTGGAGCTTATCGCATTTTGCCTTCAGCTCATACATCTCAGCCTCTACATCGGCATATTTCTTTTTCCCGACCGTCAGGCTTCCCACCATGTTGCCAAGCGCCGTACCTACCGCGCCGACAAGCGCTGACGCTCCGCCGCCGCCCGGAACCGGGGCCTTTGATGCAAGTACATCTACAAATTCATTACACGGTACAGTTGAAAATCCCATCTTAGTCTACCTCCTTGCAAGCTGGCCGCACAGATATCCGCAGTGAAAACTCCCCGCGGCAAAATCGCTGGCGGAAAATTGCAGCTTATCAAACCCCGCAGGCAAAGAACCAAAGGTTCAGAGCCTGCGGATGATTATCAGATTTATCCCGTAATAAGTCTTCGGCACCGCAGTCCGACCGCCATGCAGTCCGGGACAAACTTAGAACAGGCCGGAAATCTTTCCGGTAGCGTCCACATCGATGCGCTCCGCCGCCGGTACCTTCGGAAGTCCAGGCATCGTCATGATCTCGCCCGTCAGCGCTAC
>CANQEC010000232.1 GCA_947594335.1 uncultured Lachnospiraceae bacterium | reverse complement strand
ATAATAAGGGGTGGAATATCCCCGTTCGCAATCAGATTATCAAACATATTTTTCGTCTCAGTAAACTCAAAATATTCCCCGGCATGGCCTCCCCAGCCGTGCATGAGGTATAAGATGTTGTACCTTGTCTCCGGATCGCCTTCGTCATAGCCGTATGGTGTATAAACGTAAGCGGTTTTCGTGATTGGGGAAGCATCCCGCACATAGTCTCTGGATTCATAATCAAGACGTTCAACGCTGCCCTGCTCATCCGCAATCCCCTTGTATGCTTCCGGTACTGATTCCGTCCAGCCGGTCTGAGAAAAATTTATCGCCGCATTTTCTGTTCCTGATTTTTTATTCCCGTCTGCGCTTTCCGCGCCGCCGTCCTCCAGTCTGTCTGCCCCGCAGGCACACAGCGGGATCAGCAGCAAAACAGCTGCCAGACCTATTACAATTCCCTGTTTTATCATAATTTTCATTCCTTCTTTCAAATCTCCGGCTTTTTTACAGCATAATAAAATCGAGACCTCCTGAGAAGTCTCGATTGGTTCATCAGTTCATACCAAAGGTTATAACTGATCTTCATTCCATCACCGCTTTAACCGCATCCAAAAACTGCTTCACCGTATCAGAAGGATCTGGCGCGTACAGCACGCCGAACGGGATGCTGTGATCCCACTCCACCGGGATTACCTTCAGCATCGGATGTACACAATTCCAGCTTTGAATTACCAGAAGTACATTTCTCTCCCGCTCGCAGCGATTGAAGATATTCATGTCATAAAAATCAAAATCCACGATATGGATCTGCCGATGATATTCGGTCAATTCGTCCCGCAGCATGTCCACATAATGACTCCAGCCCCGGTGTATCAGCAGCAGATCTTCCCCATACAAATCCTGTATCGTCAGTTTTTCCCTGCCCGCCAGCGGATGGTAGATGGAGACGGCGCAGCACAGCGGCTCCTTTGCAATCTCCAATCCGGCGCAGCCACGCACATCCAGAAGGGTGTCGTCGAAAATACCGGTCACGACATCAATGTTCTGCCCCAGATTTTTCAGGATTTCCCGCGCATTCTCCGGCGTGTTCTCAAAGGGAACAAGCTGGAAGCTGATATCCGAACAATGCTCATGAATTCTGGGCCAGAGGTCCGTGAGTATCTGAGCGGGCGTCATGGGTGAGGTGCCAATGCGGATGAGCGAATTCTTTTCCAGCATGGCGCTCCTGGCCCGCTGCACCGCTTCCCGGTAATAGCTGACAATATATTTTGCGTCCGTGTAGAAAGACTCCCCCGCCCTCGTCAGCTTCAGTCCCCGATGTGTCCGCTCAAAAAGCGGCGTACCCACCTCATTTTCCAGCAGATTGATCTGCTTGATAATGGCGGTGGATGTGATATACAGTTCCTCCGCGGCCTTGTTGAAGCTCCCCGCCTCCACAATACGGATAAAAGTCTCAAGATGGATATTGTTCATTCTGCCCGCTCACCTCTTTTTAAAAAAATATTTCCTGAAAGCCCCGCAATTGTTTGCATACAAAATTTTATATTTTATTACATTATATTAATTGTTGGGAATTAAATCAAGTAATTCAGACAAACATAAGCATATTCCGCAGCAAGCACACTCTGCATTGACATTTCTTTATGTAAACCGTATACTGTTGACATCTGAACATCAAGGAGAAAGAATATGGAAAACAGCATGGAAAACGATTCTGTACTGGAGCAGATAGAAACACTCATACAGCGGCAAAGAGAGTCCCTGGACGAAATGGAACAACTTGCGCACAGCCATCATTTCGACTGTACAGAAGAAGCGTATACCAATTACCAGAGAGCTTTAGAGGCGAGAAAACGCCTGGCGGATTACTCGCGCGTCCTTGAAAGCGACCTGGCAGAATCTTATAAAAATCTGGGGAATTATTTCGGAATGAAGAAAAAATATGCAGACAGCGAAGCCTGCTATGAAAACTCCCTGCAGATATGCCGGGGCCTGTTTATACAGGATCCGAAATCATACTGCAGCAATCTGGTCTCCATATACAAAAAGCTTGTATGGAGCTATGACCACGACAACTTATACGCGAAACTGGGGCAATTGCAAAAACATATACTGGATGCCTGGCGCCACGCGCCGGACTTTGCAAAAAAGGAAATAGAGGATGCCCTCAACGACTGCAGGCAGCATCTTTCCGGACACGAAGAACGGTATCTTGAGCTTCCGGCGGATGTTCCTCTGAACGCCGGCACAGCTTACGGCTGCATGAAGAAGGGGGAAGCTTACCTGGCGAAGGGAGAAAACGCCGCCGCAGAACCTTATTTGTGGAAAGCAATCGAACTATATGAGGACTTAAGCCGCAAAGAAGCAGGAAATTATGATGCAGAGCTGCTTGACCTGTATCAGAAAATGTCCACCCTGCAGAATCGGCTCTTTCCCTTGCAAAAAACGCTGTTTCCTTTTTCTCTGGCGTACGCGGCAGATAAATTTATAACCCTGTACAAAAAAGTATCTGTCGTCAGCAAAGCGGCGGCGGATTCCTGCATGGCATCTTTTTGCAAAGAACTGCTGCGCAAAGACAGTGAGCTTTTTAAAACCAGCACCATAGGCTATGAAGTTTATGAAGAAATTTTGAAATTTATAACGCAAAAAGATAAATCCGCCCCGGATATGCTTATTGGGCGGCTGTACTGCCGTATGAGCCAGCAATATCTGGACACGTCTTACGGAAAAGACTGCGCGGAAAATATGGAGAAGGCCCTTATGAAAGCCATCCACATTTTTGAAGACTATATGGAGAAGGAAAATCCGTCCGATTTCAGCTATTTATTGAATGCCTACGAACTGCTCGCAAAACTGTACCGCCAGCAAAAAGACGAGAAAAAGGCAGCGGAAACGCTGAGGACAGTAAAGCGCATCATCGAGGAAAAAATGGAAAAAGATAAACCCGCATTCGCCCCCTATCTGGCAAAATATTATTATCATATCGGTTTCGATCTTGCCGACGGAACCGGGGCCTGCGCGGAACCCTTCGCGGCGGCAAATAGTCTATTTACATCCTTTTTGGATTCTGACAGCTATACAGACGCCGAAAAAGAAGACTTTAAATCCTATTTAAAAAGTATGCAGACTATAATAGAGGACATCTATCAGGTATATGGCACCTATATATAAGGGCGCAGATGTTTACCGGAAGCTCCTTACGATTTAGCAAATATCATGCGCAATTTCTCATAACTCCAGACCGCAGCAGGAAAAAAGCAGCGATCTGTATGAATAAAACCAAAGCACACGCGCAGCCGACGAACTGCATTGTTTTACCGAATTTGTTTTGTGATAAGTCCTTTGATCTTTTTGCGCTCCATTCCCAGCCGCCGCAGATTATGATATACTTCTGCGTCGTCCCAGATCGTACTGATAAGTTTTAGTCCGATCACCATGACTGCGGACACAAAGGCAACAATCGCAATAAACAACATCAGCATGAAGTAGGCTGCAAAGGCTTCAAGCTGCGTGGTCGTACTGCCCAATTTTGACAGCGGGTATATTGCCCACAGGCGGGCAATTTTTGTTTCGTTTCCCTCAAAGGAAAGATACTCTGCTTTGCTCCCTGTTTTCGCAAATGTGGCGCTGTTGTGCCAGTTCGTGAAGATCACTCCGTCATTATCAGAAATTCAATAAAAACTACCCAGACAGTACCTCGCCAGCAAGAATACCTACGGCCAATACCTGAAATCCAGAAATAAGAAACATTTTCGCCAGGAACACCTGACAGAAATCACACTGTATGAAACTGCACGGAAATTTCTCAAAGAGCGATCCGGCACGGACAAGCTTCTTTTTACTCTCAAATCTTGTCTGATTCAGATTCTCTTTGTTCCATATGATCTTCTCTGACTGCCTTTAACTGTGCCACTTTTTCAGTATCCACATAATGCGTCGCATAGGCCCGCTCTATCTCCGGGTTCCCGCTTTTACTGAACTGCAGCGGAATGGCTGCCTTATGCCCATTTTTCTTTTTCACGCCCCAGCGTTTGTAATAGCAGAACGACGGTTTCAAGTTTGATTTTCCTGCATAAACGCGAATCTGCTTCATAATAAAGGAAAGCTGGCGCAGATTACAGGTACACGCCTGCTCCAGATACCGGATCTTCCCAAATCTCCACTCCTCGTATTTTTGCTTCGGCAGAACGCCCACATCCACCAGCACATCCGCCGGAGCCGCATATCCCCGGTTCTGGCACTGATGGTAAACTGCGGAATGAACCTTGCCGATCAATTCCTGATCCTTCACAATTCTCCCTCCCTGGGAAACCAAAACTAAAAACTCCTTGCCCGATCCGGTTTCTGTTGACATTTCACCGGATTTTACATATAATAAAGCCAGAAAGAAGCACTGCGACAAGCGGTTGGCTTTGATCAGAACAAATTTAAGATTTACTTAAACTGCCGTCACTTTGCC
>CANQEC010000231.1 GCA_947594335.1 uncultured Lachnospiraceae bacterium | reverse complement strand
TCCGGCTTTCCTCTTTCCTGCCAGTCTCCATTTCGCTGCTTTCCTCTCTTATATCTATATCTGTTCTCTGTTCCTGATGCTTCGATTACGCCGGAATATCTCACATGTCCGACGGCACTTTTTTGGTTTAGGGCTGCTGCTCTGGTTCCACCGTCACCCGGGCGTTCATATCGTAAAATCCAACCGTATTTTTTGTGGAAACCACCGTCAGGCTGCAGGCGTCATACAGCCTGTGATATACGACAAACTCGCCGCCTCTGTACCCGGTCAGCCCAAATGAAATCAGGTATTCCCCGCCCTGCAGGTTTACCTCCTGCACGTAGGTGACCACATCGGCCTGCCCCGCCTTCCGCGGCTCCACCGCGACGCGCTCATACATCGAATTGGTCCCTGTGATCTCCGTCCCGCGCGTATCCTTGATCGTGTACGCAAAGATCGGATCGTCAATATCCTCATTGTAGTGCACGCGCACTTTTATCGTCAGCTCCGTTCCCTTTTCAATCACGTTGGTCGGGAGTCCGTCTTTATCGAACAGACAGAAGCCTGTCATCTCCGCGCGGCGGTCGCCGTACTCCAGGGCGCCGGGATTCATCTCAAACGGCGTCGTCCAGGGGATTCCATCCGATCCTTTCTGTGCGCCGTCCGCACCGTTGTGCGCCGCCCTCTCTCGGACGGCTGTCCCTTTTTTCTGATCCTCCGGCCCCTGATGTACGATCACACGTTTATACAGATCCACGATCTCCCTGGGCGGCCCCTCCGCGAGCTTTGTCCCATGGTCCAGCAGAATAACCCGGTCGCAGTATTTGCTGATACTTCCGAGATCATGGCTGACAAAAAGGATCGTTTTCCCCTGCTTCCTGAATTCCTCGAATTTGCGGTAACATTTTGCCTGAAAAAACACGTCACCGACCGAGAGTGCCTCATCCACGATCAGAATTTCCGGATCGATATTAATGGCAACAGCAAAAGCCAGACGCACAAACATACCGCTGGAATACGTTTTCACCGGCTGATGCACGAAATCCCCGATATCCGCAAAAGAAAGGATATCGTCCATCCGCGCCTCGATCTCACTGTCGGAAAATCCCATCATCGTGCCGTTCAGATAAATATTTTCAAGGCCTGAGTACTCATAATTAAAACCCGCGCCCAGTTCCAGGAGCGCGGAAATACGGCCATCCGTCACAACGCGGCCGCTCGTGGGGCTGAGGACGCCGGTGATGATCTTCAGGATCGTGGACTTTCCCGCCCCGTTTGTGCCGATGATCCCGACTGTCTCCCCTTTTTTTATCTCAAAGCTGACGTCCGAGAGCGCATAATGTTCCCGGCCGTATTTTTTTCCGGTAAGTCCAAGACTTTCCTTCAGTCTGTCCGAGGGTCTGTCGTACAGTTTATACATCTTGCACAGATTTTCTATGCTGATCGCTGTTCCCTTATCCACGTCTCTCCTCCGTAATTATTGCTCATACCGTCCTGCCCGTCGGTGGCCACTCGCCGGTACATACGAGCATGCCTGCGCTCCCTTGCCATGTATTCGCAAATCGTGCCACTCACATTCGTCCGTGTCATTGTTTTGCTCATACATGTCAGCGTCTCTTATGCATAGTCAGCCTGGCAGATAAATCTGCCGCCCGGTCTGCGCTTTGCTTCGGTCGGTGCCAGACGTGCGCCACCGGCGCACAGCACCTCTGCATAGAAACAGAGCTTTCACAGTACATCTGCGAAATGTACGCGCAGCCGTCCGAATATCCATCGCCCCAGCAGCAGCATTCCTGCCGTAAAACACCAGAAATACAGCGTCCACAGCGGCCGTTCCCAGAACCACCGCCTGTTGATAAACGCATCCCTGTAACCTGTCACCACATAGTAAACCGGGTTCGCCATCAGGATTGTCCGGATGACCGGATGGCTGGCAAGCCGGTCCTCCGCGATCCACATGATCGGCGTGATCCAGACCCCCACCTGCAGAACAATCCCTATGATCTGCGACAGATCCCGGAAAAAGACGACAACCGCGCTCGTCGCATAGCAGAGTCCCAGTACCATGAGCGCCAGCCCCCCGCTGTAATAGAAAACCTGAATATAATACAGATTTGGAAAATGTCCGTACAGAAGATACAGAAACGCCGTAAAGCACACAAAAAAAGCATGCACAAACATGGAGGAAACAATTTTGACCACCGGCAGAATATCGATTTTAAATACAACTTTTTTTACCAGATAGCTGTATTCCAGAAGGGCATTTGTGCCTCCCGTCAGGGAATCCTGGAAAAAGAACCACGGCACAATGCCTGCCACCAGGTACAGAAGAAACGGCACCGTCACCGTGCTGTTTGCGTCTGGATTCCGAAACCCTATCTCAAATACAAACCAGTACACCAGCACGGTCACTACCGGCTGGACAAACGCCCAGATAATACCCAGATATGAGCCGGCAAATTTTGTCCTGAAATCGTTTTTTGCCAGCTTTCCTATCATTTTGGCGGTTCTTTTAAATTCGTCCCCCCGCCCGGTAAACTGCCTGCTCATCCGGCACAGTCCTCCTTCTGCTGCGCAAGCGTCCGGCGGTTTTTATCCGCCTCGGACAGGATCAGCTCCATCCCCTCCTGAATCGGCCACTCTACGCCGATCTGGGGATCATTCCACGCGATGCCGCACTGGTCGTCCGGATAATAGAAATCCGTACACTTGTAGGCAAACTCCGCATAATCGGAGAGTACAAGAAAACCGTGGGCAAATCCTTTTGGGATAAAAAACTGTTTTTTATTCTGCGCCGACAGGATACAGCCGAACCACTGCCCATACGTCAAAGATCCCTCCCTGAGATCCACCGCGACGTCAAACACTTCCCCGAAGAGCACGCGGACCAGCTTGTCCTGCGGATGCTTTCCCTGAAAATGCAGCCCCCGCAGCACACCTTTTTTCGACGCGGACTGATTGTCCTGTACGAAAACATAATCCAGGCCTGCTTCCCTGAAATCATTATAATTGTAGGTTTCCATAAAATATCCCCGATCATCCCCGAACACGGTCGGGGTGACAATCTTCAGACCGTCGATGCCGCATGTCTCAACTTTTATTTTTCCCATATGCTATCCTTCCGCCATTCATATTCTTATCTTTATCCCTGCGGATCCGGTTCCATTTTCCGGATACGCTTCCCAGATCCCTTTTTGCTCCGCCGCATCATTTCTGCGCATACATCTCTTCGTAATATTTCTGGTAATCGCCGCTCGTCACGTTCTTCATCCATTCCTCGTTCTCGAAGAACCACCGGATCGTGCGCCGGATCCCTTCCTCAAACCTCGTCTCCGGCTCCCAGCCGAGTTCGGCGCGGATTTTGTCCGGAGCGATGGCATATCGCCTGTCATGGCCCTTGCGGTCCGTCACATACGTGATCAGATCCTCGCTGATGTGCGCCCTGCGCGGATCGTCGTCCGGCAGCATCTCCCGCAGCGTATCCAGAATGATATGGATGATCTGGATATTCTGCTTCTCATTGTGGCCTCCGATGTTGTACGTCTCAAACAGACGGCCTTTTTCCTGCACCATATCGATCCCTTTTGCGTGATCCTCCACGTAGAGCCAGTCCCGGACATTTTTTCCGTCGCCGTATACCGGCAGCTTTTTCCCCTGGAGCGCGTTGTTGATGATCAGCGGGATCAGCTTCTCCGGGAACTGAAACGGGCCGTAATTGTTGCTGCAGTTCGTGATGTTTGCCGGAAAACGGTATGTATCCATGTAGGACTTCACCAGCATGTCCGAGGACGCCTTGCTCGCGGAGTAGGGGCTGTGCGGGTCATACGGCGTCGTCTCATAGAAGTATTCCCCTTCCTTCTCGAGGGAACCATACACCTCGTCGGTCGATACATGAAGGAACTTCTTCCCCTCCTTGAATGTGCCGTCCGGAAGCTCCCAGGCCGCCTTCGCCGCGTTCAGCATGACAAGCGTCCCGAGTACATTTGTCCTCACAAAAACCTCCGGATCGCGGATGCTCCGGTCCACATGGCTCTCCGCCGCAAAGTGTACGACGCGGTCAATCTCATTCTCCGCAAAGATCCGGCCGATCGCCTGCGAATCACAGATATCCGCGCGGATAAACGTGTAATTTTCCCTGTTCTCAATATCTCTGAGATTCTCGAGATTCCCCGCGTAGGTCAGCTTATCCACATTGATGATGCGGATCTCATCTCCGTACTTTTTAAACATATAATGAATATAATTGGAACCGATAAAACCGGCGCCTCCGGTCACAAGGTACGTTCTCATAGTTAATCATCCTCCAGAATTTTGTCAGTATGAACCCGCCGCGCGGCCCGCATGATGCGTCACAGAAGACACGCTTTGAAAGCCCGGATGAAAAAGAAATCTGCCGCGCAGCCGCATGATGCGTCACAGAAGACGCGCTTTGAAAGCCCAGATGGAAAAGAAAGTTTGCGCATGCTTTCAGAC
>CANQEC010000230.1 GCA_947594335.1 uncultured Lachnospiraceae bacterium | reverse complement strand
TTTTACCGAATGCTGGAGTACCACGGACGATGAATCATAACGAAACGGATCGGGCAGATGCCATCAAAGAAAACGGATCCAACGAACGGATCCAAAAAATCTGGGAGCATCCTCTTTTTCAGGAAAGTCTTCTCGCGACGGAGCAGCTGGAGCGAGATCGTATTTTCTGCGGCCATGACAGGAACCACCTGCTGGATGTTGCGCGGATCGCTTACATTGAAAATCTGGAGACCAGGGCAAATATCCCGAAATACCTTATCTATGCTGCCGCCCTGCTGCACGACATCGGGCGGCATTTACAATATACAAAAGGCATTCCTCACCATGAGGCGAGCGCTCATCTCGCAGAGGAGATTCTTCCTGCATGCGGATTCTCAAAAAGCGAGACCGAACAGATCCTCCAGGCGATTCTCTCTCACCGCGACAGGACAGCCAGGGATTCGGACGGTCTTGCCGGTCTGATTTACCGCGCAGACAAACGTTCCCGGTGCTGCTTCGCCTGTCCCGCTGAACCGGAATGTGACTGGAGCCCCGAAAAGAAGAATATGGCAATCACTGTCTGAACTCCCATGCCGGGCAGGAATGTCTGATAAAGGACTGGTGAATGATTATATGATGAAAATCGGAAACAAACTTTTTGACACAGAACATGAATGCTATATTATGGGGATTCTCAATGTCACGCCGGACTCCTTATCGGACGGCGGACAGTGGAATGACCTGGAACGCGCAAAGGCCCATACCGCCCAAATGATCGATGAGGGAGCTGCCATCATCGACGTCGGGGGCGAGTCCACAAGACCAGGCCACGTTCCGATTTCGGCAAAGGAGGAGATCGGACGGGTTGTCCCCGTCATCCGCATGATCAAAGAAAATTTTGATATCCCCGTATCAATTGACAGCTATAAAGGTGAAGTTCTTGAAGCCGCGCTTGAAGCGGGCGCCGACATGGTCAATGACATCTGGGGCTTCCGATACGACCGGCGCGCGGCCGAACTCACGGCCCGTTACAAAGTTCCCTGCTGTCTGATGCACAACCGCCGCGAGGCCGTATACGACGATTTCATGGCGGATGTGCTGAATGATCTGCGGGAATCCGTCGGGATCGCCCTCGCCGCGGGCGTTGCCCCGGACCAGATCATCCTCGATCCGGGCGTCGGATTCGGCAAAAATTACGAGCACAATCTGATCATCACGAACCGTCTCGAGGAGCTGACCGGTCTCGGATATCCGGTGCTGCTTGCCGCTTCACGCAAGTCCATGATCGGGCTGACTCTCGATCTGCCGGCGGATCAGAGGATGGAGGGAACGCTCGTCACGACGGTTTTCGGCGTCCTGAAGGGCGCCTCCTTTGTGCGGGTTCACGATGTAAAGGAAAATATGCGGGCGATCCGTATGACGCAGGCCCTCCTGCGTGAGAGAAAATAACGGCAAAATACCTTTCGGCACAAGCATCATATTGTATAAGAGGTGTACCATGAATTTAGACTGTTTTGACAGAATATCCATCAAAAACCTGGAAGTATTTGCACATCACGGGGTATTTCCGGAGGAAAACAAGCTGGGACAAAAGTTCCTGGTATCCGCAGTTCTTTATACCGACACGCGCAGGGCCGGAATTTCGGATGATCTGACACAGTCAATCCACTACGGAATTGTAAGTCAGCAGATTACGGATTTTCTGCAGAATCATACCTACCAGCTGATCGAAACAGCGGCGGAACAGCTCGCGCGGGAGCTTCTGCTTTGCACAGAACGCCTGCAGGCCGTGACAATCGAACTGAAAAAGCCGTGGGCTCCGGTGGGCCTTCCTCTTGAAACGGTCTCCGTAACGATCACGCGCGGCTGGCACACTGCTTTTCTCGGTCTCGGATCAAATATGGGGGACAAGCAGGCATACCTGGACAATGCGGTAAAAGCGCTTGCCAAAACTCCCGGATGCGATGTGCTCAGGGTATCGGATTACCTGTGCACAAAACCCTACGGGGGCGTGGAACAGGACGATTTCCTGAACGCCTGCCTCAGTCTGCGCACACTGCTTTCCCCTCATGAGCTGCTCGAGCGCCTGCATGAGATCGAACAGGACGCAAAGCGCGAGCGCCTGATCCACTGGGGGCCGCGCACACTTGACCTTGACATTCTTCTGTATGACGACCTGATCATGGACTCGGAGGACCTTATTATCCCCCATGTGGAGATGCACCTGCGGGAATTCGTGCTGAAGCCGCTTTCACAGATTGCGCCGTGGAAGAGACATCCGATCCTCGGACAGACCGTATCCCAGCTCCTCCAGAATCTTGGCTGACATGGTACTGTCTGCGCTTTGACACTTTGGATGTGCCGCGTATTCCAGGCTTTTGGAAGGGCCGGGATGGCGCGGCACCGTTCGCATTTTTATATCTTCAAAATGATATTGGGGTCAAAAGATTCCGATGGATTGTTCCGTGCTTTGGACTTTTGACCCTGACATCATAAAATACAAAAGGGATATATCATGATAAAAAAAGACCGCTTATTTTTTCTGGACTCCGCCAGAGGCTTCTGTATGCTCCTTGTGATCCTGGGCCATATCTGGGAGTCTGACGCTCCCCTGCCCGTTCTGATCTACTCGTTCCATATCCCTCTGTTTTTCATCATCAGCGGCATTCTGCTTGGATACACGCAGACCGCAGACCGCGATATCAGGACGATCATCCGTTCAAGGCTGAGAGGGCTGATCATCCCGTATCTGTTTTTCGAGATCGTGTTCGCGGGGATATACGGGATCCTGAATCATTTTGATTTCGGAAATCAGAACATTTTCGGGGCGCTTCTGCTGAACCCGCTGAACGTTCCCCTGTGGTTTCTCCCCACATTGTTTATCTCGGAACTGCTGCTCATTCTTCTGCTCAAAGCAGAAAAAAGCGGACGGCTGATGATGGCTGTTTCCGTTCTTCTCTATCTGATTCCGTTCTTTGTAAAAAACGGATCGGATCCTGCCGTGCAGATTTCACCCGCCGCTGCAGGCACATTTGGCCGGACCATGCAGACATGGTTCTCCTCTTTTGGCTTTCACGTAAATGGCGGCAGTTTTCTGTCCGCTGCGCTGCGGTGCTGTACTTCCGTGGGATTTACCGCGCTCGGATACGCGGGATGCAGCCGGATTCAAAAGGACAGTCCGCACCCTGCCCCTCTTTTGCTTCTGCTTGTTTTGGACGGCGCGCTTGCTCTGCTCAACGGCAAAACCGGCATTTACAAGCTGACCTTTGGAAATCCGTTTCTGTTCACCCTGTGCGCGGCATCAGGATCCTTCCTTGTTCTGTCGCTGCTGAAGCGCAGGCGGATCCGGATTCTCGAATGGATCGGCAAGAATACCCTGGTTTTTCTCGGCCTGCACATCATTGCGCTCCGCGCTGTGCAGATGATTCCCGGATTTCACACGGACTCCCTCGCCGGCGGACTTGCCGCTGCGGCCCTGGTCTGCGTGCTTCTCGTTCCGGCAGCGCTGTTCCTGAACAGATTTGCCCCGGTTCTGGCGGGGAAGCCGTCCCGGCAGCATGATGAGTGAAAGCTCTTCGGATCGCTTCGTGCTTACGCACTCCCGCGCTCCTTTGCCATGTATTCGCAAATCGCATCACTCACATCCGTTCGTGATTGCTGTTTTGCTCATACATGTCAGCGTCTCTTATGCAGAGTCAGTCTGGCAAGCAAGCTTGCCGCCTGCCTCTGCATAGAGACAAAGCTTTCACAGTAAATATTGTTTTTATTCTTGCTTTTTCCAGCTATTTTTGCTTGAAATGAGAACAAAACCGTAATATAATAAAAAAAATATTTCGTAGAACCGGTGAATTTATTCTTTTTCAGATCTGTTATAGATTTGTGTGACACGCTGTTCACATATGAAAGGAGTTTTGTTCATATGTCCAAGAGTATTTTTACAGACAAACAGGATGTGCTGGAGTCTTATTACGAATTTTACCATTATTATGATGTAGTTTCCCCTGCTGCAGGTCTTCATCAACACTCTTTTTATGAAATATTTTTGTTTTTATCCGATCATGTGGATTACAATATTGAGGGCAAGATTTATCACCTTCACTCAGGGGATATTCTGCTGACCAACAGCTTTGATATTCACCGCCCGGAGATTTCTCCGGATAGTCCGTGTGAACGTTATGTTATCCGGATCAGAGATTCTTTTTTTGAAAATACCAGTTTCTGCGGGCCTGACCTCAAAAAATGTTTTACAAACGCGGCCTCAAAGGACTATCGCCTGATCCGCCCGAGCCAGACGACTCTGACTCACCTGAAGGAGCTCTGCAGCAAAATTGATGAGACACAGCAGGATTGTTCCAAGGGAAGCCACGCCCTTACCGTCTCCTATCTGCTTCAGTTTCTCGTGTATCTGAGCCGCTGCTATGAGATGCCGCTTACTTTCCTGGATGACATTACGGAAAACAGGACGATCAATCAGGTCATTAC
>CANQEC010000229.1 GCA_947594335.1 uncultured Lachnospiraceae bacterium | reverse complement strand
AGCAAGAGGATGGTTCATCTCATCCATCAGGAAATTTTTACAGTTTTCTTTCTCCGGCAAAATTTGGAAACAGGCGTCTTCCCCGACCTCAGCTTTGCCGGCAATATGTTGGAAACAGATGTCTTCCCCGGCCTCAGCTTTGCCGGCAATATGTTGATCTGCAGTCTATCTTCACATCTGCAGCAAATGGTTTCCTTCCCCCTTTTTCTGGAACAAAAGATATTTTATCGCCTTTTTGGACCACTTCTGCTGCTGACTTCATGCCGGAATAAATTCTTTCGGGAATGAAATATTCTTTTCCGTCATCGCCAGCAACATAAGCATAAAAGCTTTTTGTTCCCTTCCCAACATATTTAACTGTGCCTGTAATACGTCTTAAATCCGTATCTGCAGCGGGCATCTGCGTTTCAGCGGCCTGTGCATCCGGCTCAGTTTTGTACACCTGATCATCCACAAGATCCGGATGCTGATTTTTGTATTGTCTGATAATCCGATCCGTATCTGTCACGACATCACAGCCAAGTCCGAGATATAATTTCTTATCACCGATAATATAAAATTCCTCTTTAGCCCTCGTAACCGCAACGTTCATTATATTCGCTTCGGCCACCGCCCAGCGTGCTGCTCCGCTGCCCTTCTGATCAGCACCAAGTACAAAAAATACGATTGGAGCCTCTTTCCCCTGAAACGTATGGACAGTTCCGACATTCGTCGGCCTGCCATGTTCATCATATCTGGTAAAGTGAATTTCCTGCAATTTCCGCGAAAGCTTATATGCCACATTAGAAAACGGCGTAATCACATAAATCACATCTTTTTCCTTTTTATCCAGGATCTTCGGATTTTTATCCGCCATCGCCCTGATCTTCTGCAAAAGGAATTTTCCCTGCTCCTCAACGTACTTATTATCCGCCGTTCCTGCCACATCAAACCACCCTGTTTTCCCGTACTTTTCTATTCCCTGCACCATAAATCCGTCATAGGAAATCATGTTCGAAATTGTAAACATCGGATACTGACATCGTCGGTGCACCCATAATGGAATACCAATCCATGAATCCTCCGACATATCCTGATTCCGATAAAATCCATACGAACTCGCCGCATCTGCCAATGTCTGTACGGATGCCGATGCAGATAAATATTTTTCTGTCACTCCAAAATGACTGCCCAGCATATACAGGACATTAGAATCCAGAGTAAGAACCGGCTTGATCTGCAGCGGATCACCAACTGCCATCACATGTCTGCTGCGATAGACCGCGCCAACCGCCGCCTGTGGCAGCGCCTGCCCTGCTTCATCAATAAAAAGATGACCAAGCGTTTCTTCCCCAAGATTTTTGCACATACGCGAAAAACTGGCAAATGTCGAACTAATCACCGGAATTGTCATATTAATCCAGTTCCATGCTGCCTCAATCACAGGCTTTCGTTCCAAATAATTCTTCTGCTGATCCCAGACGATCGTGGATGCCTTTATATTCTTTCTGTTCTCATAAAGAAATTGTTTCCGGACACGTAATGCCATAATAAATAATTTTGACTGTGCGACCCGATACGATTCGTCAAACCATGGGTTTGACATCTGTAAATCATCATACTCCTGATTCATATTCAGCGGTTCCGTCTTATTGTTGTTTCTGATATTGTCATATTCAAGAACTCTTTTTTTCAATTCTGAAATTTTTCCAGATTCCGCCGTCTCCCAGCTGGTAAATTTTTGCTGCAGCTCCAACTGTTTTTCTGTGCTTCGTTCCAGCTCCGTCTGCCGCAAAAGAATCTTACTGCTAATCTCTCTCTCCTGTTTGCTGCATTCTATATCTTCATCACTTAACTTTACAAGCTGCGCCGTAATTTCATTTAATCTGCTTCTGTATTCCTCTCTATCTTTCTTTCCTGCAAGAAAGTATGGGCGCTGCTCCTTGTACACCTGGAGGCACTGGTTCATACTTTCCATGTTTTTCCGGATAATTTCCGCTCTTCTTTGTACCTCCTTCAGCCGAGTTTGTAACTGTTCCAGCTGCTGCCTGCATTCCCGTCTGATTCCTTCAAGTTTCTGAGACTCTGTGTGCAGTTCCTTCTTTTTCTTCTCTGATTCTCTTTGATAGCTGTCACTAACCTGCTTCAGCTTTTGATCACATTCCTGACAGGACCGAATGCCGTCTGCAAATACCTGCCGATCTGCCCGAATCGCTTTTACTTCCTCATATTGCTTCAAAAATTGTTTATATATATCCTGATCCGGCAGGTATTCTTTTTCCAGATATTGATAAATATGCTTAATATTCATGAGGACATTGGTCATATTATCCTTTTTCCCGCCCTCAAGCGAAAATAATCCCCAAAACTTTTCTTCCCCTGAAACAGATTCTTTTACCAGCTTCTCCCGATTCTTCCCATTCTCATCTTTCATCCATTCTGCCGATACCCTGGCATTCGATATTTCACGAAAGTAATCCGCCTCTTTGAGATCTTCAATCAGAGATTCATCAATTTCCTTACTCAGCGGAAGTTCATTCACAATGTTTTGAACCGCCCCATTATTTGAACTTACTACTACAATATTGTTTTCGGTAATATATTTCGGGATTTCCCCAATCGATGCCGAGTTAAAATAAACCGTTTTCTCCGTTCCTTTGATAAAATGACTTGAAAGTTTCGCAATATCATACGCCTGCTGCACGACTAACTGCGCAAATATATCTTTCAAAAGTGTTGTTTTTCCGGTTCCGGGCGGTCCATTGACACTTCGCATCTGATTGTCATCGAAACCAGTGGATAAATTTACTGCAGCCTGCTGCATCAGAGAAAGCGCATACTTTGTATTGCTTGGAAACCTTCCCAAAGGATAATTCTCCGGCTGGAGAATCTGTTCAAACATGTGCGGATGAAAATTTACGGAATCTTTTTTGCTGTCAAGGTTCCTGCGTCCCTCTTTATTTCCATATAAATAGGCATTCAGATTACTCGTTTTGATTCCCTTTGCTTTTTCCAGATCATCAATGAAAAAAGAATGCAGATTCGCCGCCTCTGTCTCTATATTTCCCGGGAACTGCATCCGGCAGTTTGCCGCATCAATTCCGTATCGCAGGAGTTCTTTTTGCATTGCCTCATTAAACTTCTTCGGATCTGTGTCTGTCTCGTTAAAATCCTGAGAAAGCTGTTTTTTAAAATTCTCCTCAAATTCCCGAAATTCTTCTTCACAGGGAACTTTTTTATAATATCGTATGTAAGCGCTTTCTGTAAAGAATGTCATATTCGGCAGGAACTTAAGGCTGCTGTCAAAATATAATGCAAAACTGAACTTATCTCCAAAACGAATATCCTCATCCGTCGGTTTCAAATTGTACTTCTCACGAAGAATTGCCACTACTTCCCGAAATTTAAAAACATCAAAATAGATGACAACTCCTCTTTTTTTCTGCTGATTCCGTTTCTGTTGTTTAATCCCATGTATAAACAGAGAATAAAAATCCTGTCCCTGCAGATCAGCCAGAGTGAAAACAGCCTTATCATTAAGGCGGATCTCTCCCTCTGATAAGTGTTCCACCATTATCCATGCCTCTAAAATCTTACATTTCTCTATCATTTATGAATAAAACTCCTTCATATTTTTCTATTCTTTCCTGCCTTGTCTCCCCTTAAGAATGTTATAATCTGAAAGGTCCCTTTTTCCTGATGCCATTATACAGGAAGAACGAGAGAAAGTCCAATCATGTCAGAGGCAGATGGATATGAAACAGATTTTTATAAAAGTTCCAGCCAAAAATTGTAACTGAAAAAGCACCCGTAATGAGCGAGTGCTTTTCAGTTTCATCCGCTGAAACAGACATCAAATTTTTTTAAATCTAACATGGAATGACGGGCAAGGCAAGAAACGGAGTATCAATCACTTAGTTTATTCTGTAATAACAGGTATTCCTCCCAGAACCTTCCCGTTTCAGTTCGCCGGAGGCCACAAGTTTTCGCAGCGCGCCCTCAATAGAACTGACACTGAGAGAAGGGCACATCTCACGGATATCCCGCTTTGTAAATTGCCCTCATGCAAAGGCCCCACTTCCAAATCTCCGATGACACGATTGTACTCTTCACAGATCCTGTCCAGAGCTTCCGGCGTCTCATAAGGGGCCAATGGCGTAAACAGGGTTTCCACATGACCGTCAGGATATGTCGCACTGATATAGTTCTGCACGTTCTTTGTTCTGCCCGCCACTGGTTTCACTTGTCATCGCGGCATTCTCCAAATTGACAAACAGGCTTGTGCAGACCTCCTTTTATTCTGCTGCGGTAAACACCGCAGTTACATCTCCGCTGCCGAGCGCCTTTTTCCAGTCTGTAAGATCGTCAATTTTCCCGATCCGAGTATAACTCCATGAATTGGAACCGTAAAAGATGACGATCTGATTTCCGCTGTAAAGTACAATGTCTCCCTCAATCGCAGTAGTCTGATGGTTGTCGGTTGTAAGTTC
>CANQEC010000228.1 GCA_947594335.1 uncultured Lachnospiraceae bacterium | reverse complement strand
GCCCTGCGCCTCATATTCCGCCGCGACATAGCCCATCGCCGCCTGATCCAGAAAAGAATCCGTCATCCCCTCCATCTGGGAAAGTTTATCCTGCATCTGCTCTTGGAGCATTTCCTTTGACATGACGCCAAGACGGACAGCCGCCTTCGTCATCGCCAGCATTGCCGCTCCTTCTTCGCTGTTCTGCATCTGAAAAACGACGCTCTCAGGAAGCGCAAGAAGATCATCCAGCGCCTTCCTGTCATTCTTTTCCAGCTCTTTCAGCGCGCGCACACCGTTCTCATCTTCTTCCGAGTACACGCTTTCCAGCTTTTTCGCATCGGAATCCGCAAGAAACAGCTCGAGCGTATCCAGACTTTCTCCCCGTATCGTCTCCGGCACCGCATCTTCAATTCCGTTCTGCTGAAGCCCGACATTCAGCAGATCACTCGTGTATGTCGGCAGAGCGAGATCGCAGTAGGCCTGGATGATCAGCAGCAACATGATCACCGCCACAGCGCCCTTCGCCTGGGACAAAAAACGGAAAATATTTTTCATGAACAGTCCTCCTTCTGTTTTATTCCTGTGTACAGGAAGTCTCCCTGTACCGGCATCGCATAACCGTGGCTGTATCCGGCAGCTCCCTCTAGGTTCCATAACTTTTCATCCTGATATCCGGCCGCTGCCGCGGTTTTCACCCGTTCATGGCTTCTGCGATTATTCTGGCACACCGCTCAATCCCCAGCTTTCCGCTGTCCAGGATCAGGTGATAATTTGACGGATCTCTCCATTCCCTTCCCGTGTTCGCCGCATAATAGCCGCTGCGTTTTTTATCAAACTTATGTACAACAGCCTCCGCTTCATTCGGGCGGATCCCATAACTTTCGACCGCTCTTTTCTTCCGCAGCTCCTTATCCGCCCGTATAAATATTTTCAGGACATCCTTCCTGTCGTCAAACGCGTTCGCCGCGCACCTTCCCACAAAAACAGCCGGACCCTGCGCCGCAAGCTCCCGGATCACGCGCTGCTCCTCCAAATAGATCTGTCCCTCATTGGAAAGATATCCTTCCGATCCCTCATTCATTCTGCCCATGAGATAAATGGAGTACAAAAAGCTGTTCGTCGCCTTCTCCTCATACCGCTGGATCCGTTCGATCCCAATATTGAGATTTTCCGACACCTTCTCAAGTATCTTAGCTCCGTAGCACGGAATCTGCCCAAGCTCCGACAGCTTTTCGCCAATCGCCGTTCCCGCGCTTCCGTATTCGCGCTCAATCAAAGCATAATAATATTTCATTCGTATTCATCCCTCCTCCAGGTCTTTCAAAACGACAGGGCTGCCGGTAATTACATTAACCAGGACCTTGTCAGACATTTTCCGACAGCTCCATATCCATCTGTTGGATCCTCCGGGCATTTCTGCCCACAACCTCAAGACAATGCCGGAAGATCACAAGCTCTTCCTCCGTCAGCCCCTCCCGGATCATCCGGTTAAATTTGTCCTGCTGCCTGCGCCCGCGCTCAATGATCGGCTGCGCCTTTGGCGTACAGACAAGCCGTACCTTTCTCCTGTCTCCTTCCACCGGAAGCCGTTCCAGGTATCCCTCGCATACCAGCTTGCTGATATTCACGGATAAGATGTTTTCCTTAAACCCTCTGTGCCGGCTGATCTCTCTTGCCGTGCAGAACTCCGGATTATTTGACAAAAACATCAGAATGTCAAACGCCATCTGCGGCATGGCGAGCTCCCGGCACAATGGTTTGCAGAAGTGTTCGTACGCCTCAATAAAGCTGCGGAATGTAGTAACGCTGTTCTTACGCTCCATCTCTGCCTTTCCCTTCAATACCAGATAGTTCAATTTTGAACTTTTCGGTATTATATTATCTGCCTGCATAAATGTCAACACAAAAAGGACCGCAGTTTTGCCAACGCCCCAACGAAATGACATTGGCCTTCGCGGTCCTTTCAAAATCCTGCGTTTTCGTTTTACGGTTCCTCTGTCTGTTCCATCGCATAATTCAGCGCCTCCAGAATCTCCAGAATGCACCCATCCATATTCCGGTCATCTCCAAACATCACATACTGATGAAGTACGCTGCTGGCAGCCGAACCGTCCTCGTTCGTCCATACATATTCGATACCGGTCCGCAGTTTTCTCGCAATCTCACCGGCACTCTCCTTATATGTCCCAAGGCGGTTCTCTGTCAGGTATCCCTTGTAAGCCAGCTGATCGGCAATGAACTCGTAGCCCTGGCGCGAGGCGTAATAATCCTGCATCCCTTTTTCATCCAGTTCCCAGAACGCGACGGAATCAACCCTGCGAAGCGCCTCGCTTTCCCGCAGTTTTTTTACCAGCGTTTCGCACGCGGCCGCCATCTCCTCACTGCTTCCTTCCCCGAGGAAACGAAGGATCTCATCCACATCCTCCTGATATACGGAAGGATTCCAGGTGACAAACATGCTTCCCAGCTCCTGCGTTTTTTCTGATTCCTGGACGCCGTCCGCTTCCCGCGCATTGTCCGGCCCGTGAACCCCGCCTGATTCCTGCACTTTATCTGTCTCTCCTGCATTTTCTGATTCCCATAGGAGATCTGCGTCATCCGAACCTGGCGTATAATTTTGTGCCTGCATCATCTCCTGTTCCGGCACGGCTCTCTGACCAAGTACAAAACCTCCCCATCCGCCGGCCAGACAAAGAACGGCCGCTGCCGCCGGCCAGAAGCACCGCGGAACCATCCGGCGCCGCTCCAGAAACAGACGAAGCGCCCTTTTCAGCTTTTCGGCATCGGCATAGCGCCGGGACGGATCATAGGCGCAGCAGCGCCGGATAATTTTTCCAAACGCCTTTCCCCGCCGGTCCGTCCAGGCAGCCTCCTTGCCGCACTTTCCTGTAACCATATATTCGAGAATCTTCCCGACGGCATAGACATCTGTCCTGAAATCCGTCTGTCCATAACCAAACTGCTCCGGCGGGGCGTATCCCCGTGTCCCGATGTTCACCGTATCCGTATCCTGATCCGGCTTGTGAAACCGCGCCGTCTCGAAATCAATCAGACGGACCCGGCCTCCGGGCGTGACCAGAAGATTCTCTGGCTTCAGATCCCGGTGGATGACCGGCGGCGTCTCGTGGTGGAGCACCTCCAGCACGCGGCAGATTTCAATTCCCAGCCGCGCCGCATTATCCAGATCCAGGACACCGTCCTGCCTGACCAGCTCCGCCAGGGTAATCCCGTCCACGTAATCCCGAAGCAGCGCGCAGGTCTTTTCACTTTCCTTCAGTTTTAACGTGTCAAATCTCCATATGCCGGACAGTTTTTCTAGGATCTCATACTCCCGTTTCAGGAAAGCAGCCTGCTCGTCTGACGCTATCTTGCAGATCAGACGTTTCAGACCGTTTCGCTCCTCCAGAAGATAAATTTTTTTGTCCCCGCTTTCTTTCAGACAGCAGAGTACCCGATATGCTTCATCCCAGTCCGGGTATCCGGTTTTGTACTTTTCTCCCGCCCGCCATGCAGCAGAATCCGGCAGGCAGTTATAATCCGGCTCATCCAGAAAGGAAAGATCATCCGATGGCTGCTCTTTGATCCGGAGAAGCAGCTCCTCTGTGCTTTTCATCTTAATTTTGTCCCCCACTTATATTTCATCAGAAATCTGCTTTGTTTGACAGCTGCCCATTTGGCCCAGGTTAAAAATACAGGCTTTTAGCTGCCTATTCAAGCACCGTGTTATAATATTCCTTTCCGTCATTTTCATCGACATAAGGATGCCCCATTATGTTGATCGATAATTTGTATAAAATATACCAAATACCAATCTGTTTCACTAACACAATACCATAACCATATTTATTTTTCTACCGCATTTTTATTTAATTTCTTCCCTCTGTCCTGATGCAAGCCAGATCAGAAAGACGGGTCGTTCTATCTCCTCCAGACAACTCAGATCCATCCTCAGTTCTCTCTTGGGCTACAGGTGATTTCTTCTTTGTTTCTGCTTAATTTTTTATATAAAATTTTATATAAATATTTACGTAAAATTTTTACATATCCGCTTTTCTTTATCTTCTTCAATCTAAATATTTTTATTAAAATTTTTAGACATTTCCTCTTTGTTTTCGCTTAATTTTTCTTTTTACTCATGGTTTTCTGTTTATTTTTTCACAAAAATCAGACCTATCTTTTGTGCATATGTAGAAATATGTAAATAATTCCAAAAAATATTATTGATTTTTTTAATATTTTGATTTATAATTTCTTCACTAGAACAATCGATTGTCCACAGCATACTAAACAGTACAGCACACAGTCCTTGAAGAGGGACTATAAACACTACTACTTTATAATACGAGGTGAAAAAGAATGAAAAGAAAAGGAATGAAAGCAGTAAAACGGATAATGGCTGCGGGACTTACAGTATGTATGGCCTCCGGCATGATGCTGCAGCCTGTTTTTGCGGAGGATACATCCGCGGATGTTCAGAGCGGAAAGAGTGAAATCGGCATTCTGTTTCTGGATGAATTTAACAGCAAGGTGCTGAACAAG
>CANQEC010000227.1 GCA_947594335.1 uncultured Lachnospiraceae bacterium | reverse complement strand
ATCCACGCGCTCAACAATGCCTTCCAGAATCTGTCCTTTTTTCATTCTGTGCTCCTTTCCTGCAGACAAAATTTTTTCTCACAAAGTATTTCTCACAGAGCATATATCAGATAGTTCTCCTCTTCCGCCGCTTATGACAAGCGTCAATGCAAAACTCCATATGTGAACCTGCAATCGAGCAGGAGGCGGCTTTTCCTCCTGCTCGTCTGTGCGGTCCAGGTGCTGCGTCAGCAGCTGGTTTCCATGCCCGGGCCTGCGCATACCAGAAAAAGGAGCAGGTGCCGTCTGACATCTGCTCTTCTTTTCATGCTTCGATACGCATATCCTGCTGCGCGCAGGAATCACTGTTCCCTGCCGTCCGGCCAGGAGAACCGGAAATTACATCCCCCCGCCATCCGGCCAAAAAACCGGAAATTACTCTTCTTCTTCGTCATCATCATCGGACTCAACCGGGGCCGGACCTTCCTGGGCATCTTCCTCTTCTTCCCCGGACTTTTCCTCAGAAGCTTTTTCCGCTGGTTCCGATTTCTTTTCCGGGAAATCATCGTCCTCAAAGAAATCCTCGAAATCGTCCTCAAAATCGTCTTCAAAGTCCTCAAGATAATCCGGTGTAAAATGACGATACACCGCATATGCGATCGCCGCGACCGCGGTAACTGCTCCGATCACTGCCAGAATCCAAAAAATTACACTTTTGTGCTTCTCATCCTCTTTCTTTTGCAGTGCCGCAAGAAAATCTTCAAATTTCATTATTGACATACCGTCCTTTCTGGTCCTGGTCTCATGCTTCTGACCGTTTTTCATTCACTCGTAGTATATCACAGGAATCTCAATTTTACTATAAAAAAATCACCTGTTTTTACAGCTTTTGCAGTTTCGCAAACGCAGCAAACATCTTTTTTACGCCAAACCGTTCAAATTCAACGGTAACTTCGTAATCTCTTCCGCCCTCCGTTATTTTCTGAACAATACCGACGCCGAATTTCACATGTCTGACCGTATCCCCTTCTTTGTAGCTGAGACCGTCTGATTTTTTTACTTCAAACTGCTGCGTATTGTACGCCCTGGCACGGAACGCCTCCCTTTTCTGCTGATACGCGGACGTCTGATGATCCGGGCTTCTCCTTGGAAAAAGCGCATCATCCCCGGACATCTGGCCGCCATACGCATGTCCTTCGTGCGGCAGCGCGCCGTTTCCATACGCACGTTCTCCGCCCCACGCTCTTTCCTTTGCGCCTCCTTTGCCCGTGCTGCCTCTATACAATGGTCCGCCTTCGCCGGAATCTCCCCGCGACAGCAGCTCCTCCGGTATATCCTGCACGAAGCGTGAGATCATGTGGATCTGCGTCTCTCCGCGTATCATCCGCATTCTCGCTCCTGTCATTGTGAGGTGCTTCATGGCTCGTGTGATGCCGACATAACACAGTCTCCGCTCTTCCTCGAGATCGGTCGGATCATCCGAGACTACGCTGGAATAGCCGGGGAACAGCCCGTCCTCCATCCCCACCATAAATACCTGCGGAAATTCGAGGCCCTTCGCGCTGTGCAGCGTCATGAGAAGGACGCGGTCTTCTCCTTCCCTGGCGCTGTCAATATCAGCCACCAGCGCGATCTCCTCGAGGAAACCTGACAGGGAAGGTTCTTCTGCCGTCTCATCGTAGACTGATGTTCTGCTGATGAGCTCGTTAATATTCTCGATTCTCTCCTTCGCCTCTTCCGTTCCCTCTTCCTCAAGTTCCTTTATGTAGCCGGTCTGCTCCGCGATGTCCTCAAGAAGCTCTTTTACAGAGTAAAATTCCTGTTTGCTTCGGAGCGTCTGTATCAGGGTCACAAAGGAGTTCAGCTTTGAGACGCTTCTTCCGATGCCCGGAATTTCCTTCGCGGCACGCAGCGCATCGTAAAAACTCATCGCATGGGAGAGCGCATAATCCTGAACCTTCGCAATGGTCGCCGCACCAATCCCCCGCTTCGGCACATTGATGATCCTGCGCACGGCCAGATCGTCCATCCCATTGTCCACCGTTTTCAGATAGGCCAGCAGATCCTTGATCTCCCTGCGCGCGTAAAAATTGACGCCGCCGATAATTCTGTACGGAATATTTGCGGTCAGAAATTTCTCCTCGAACAGGCGCGACTGGGCATTCGTCCGGTAAAGAACCGCGCAGTCTCCGTAACGGCAGTCCCCCTGCCTTACCATTTGGCTGACCGCACCGGAGACATACTCCGCCTCCTCCTGTGCATTGAGAAATTCCCGGAAATCTACTTTGCACCCATCCCCGTTTGAAGTCCAGAGCGTCTTGCTTTTCCTGCCCTTGTTGTGCCGGATCACTTCATTTGCCGCAGACAGGATGTTCTGCGTCGAGCGGTAATTCTGCTCGAGCCGGATAACCTTCGCGTCAGGGAACACCTGCTCGAAATTCAGTATGTTTCCAATGTTGGCTCCGCGGAACTTATAAATTGACTGATCGTCGTCGCCAACCACGCAGAGATTCCTGTACTTTGACGCGAGCAGGCTCACAAACTCAAACTGCACTTTATTCGTATCCTGATACTCGTCCACCATGATAAAGCGGAAACGCTCCTGATAGTAGGCAAGCACATCCGGACAGCTGCGGAACAGCTCAACCGTTTTGCAGAGAAGATCGTCAAAATCCAGCGCGTTGTTTCCGGCCAGCTGTTTCTGATATTCGGCGTAGACGCGGGCAATCATCTCATTTTGAAAAAGATCGCGTTCCTGTTTCTGAAAATCCGCCGGCGATATCATCTCATTCTTCGCCGCGGAGATTGCGGAGAGGAACATCCGCTCCCTGTATTTTTTCGTATCGATCTGGAGCTGCCTGCAGACCTCTTTCATCAGAGTCTTCTGATCATCGCTGTCATAGATCGTAAAATTCTTTCCATATCCGATCATTTCGATGAAGCCGCGCAGAATCCGCACACAGGTACTGTGAAACGTCGCCACCCACACTCTGCCGGCCTCGTCGCCCGCCAGCTGATCCACACGTTCCCTCATCTCACCCGCTGCCTTGTTTGTGAACGTGATGGCCATGATATTCCACGGATTCACTTCCTTTTCTTCGATCAGCCATGCGATTCTGTGCGTCAGCACCCGCGTTTTCCCTGACCCTGCTCCGGCCAGAATCAGAAGCGGCCCCTCGTAATGACAGACCGCCTCTTTTTGTTCTTTATTCAGAGATTCCAGTATTGCCATATTTTTCCCCTTTACGTTTACTCCTCAAATTCCGCCACAACCGTATAGCCGCTCTCATCCGTACGCACCTCGGCGACGACCCCTTCCCGGCTCTTCAGCCGTTCGCGGCTTCCATAATTTCCTGACATCGCAACCGCCGGCTCAATCGTGTAATACCAGCTTGACGGCAGCACGCCCTCGGAAACTGTCACCGGATCTCCCGGCTTCACGAGTCCTTCCCGTTCCATCTTAAATTCCATTCTCCGCATGATGCGTCCCCCTCTACATAACTCTTCCTATTCTATCCGAAACCTTTTTATCCTGCAAGTATTTATTTGAAACAGATGTCGTGTGGTTATTTTCTGCTTGTCATATAGTTCTCAGGACTATATAATGATATCAGAACACAAACTGCCTTTTGCCCGGCATCACGCAAATACATGGCAGAGGCCGCACAGGCAGCGCAGCATCCGGAGTGTTTCAAAGACCGTCCCCCGCAAAACAGCCGACATATTTTATCCGAGGTGATTTCATGAATCATGATATTGACGCTCATATCTCAGCGATCATTGATCAGCTGTCGAACCTGGCCCATATACGCCCGGGAGAAATTCCGAACATCGATCTTTATATGGATCAGGTGACTTCTTTTATGGATGAACATCTGCAGTCCTCCAGGCGATATGAGAAAGATAAAATTCTGACCAAAACCATGATCAACAACTATGCCAAAAACAAGCTGCTTCCTCCCCCGGAGAAAAAACGCTACTCCAAGGAGCATATGCTTGTACTGATCTTCATTTATTACATGAAAGGCATTCTTCCTCTTGACGACATCAAAGCTATCCTCGGTCCGGTGACCGACCGCTTTTTTAAATCAGACAATGCCCTGAACATTGAGGATATCTATTCTGAAGTATATGCCCTGGGCAAGGAGCACATTGAGAAGATCAAGGAGGATGTGCGTTCTTCTTATCAGAAGGCATCCGCCTCTTTTTTGGAAGCTCCCGGTCAGGATCGGGAATTTCTGCAGATGTTCAGTTTTATCTGCCTTTTATGCTTTGATATTTACCTGAGGAAGCAGATTATTGAAAAGCTTATCGACTCCTGGACAGAAACGGATTCTTAATCCGGCAGTCCCGCGCTGCTGACGGCCGCCCCGCAGGCGGCCTCTTCTTCGCATTCGGAGAGCTCCAGCCTGGCCTGGAACAGCCCTTCAAATATCTGCCGCAGCACAGGATTTCTGCGCATCCCGTTCCCTGAGGCGGCAAGTCGGCGCGCCGTTATTCCCGTCCCCTCATGGATCAGGACATACATATCATACAGCTCCCGCGCAATCC
>CANQEC010000226.1 GCA_947594335.1 uncultured Lachnospiraceae bacterium | reverse complement strand
TGCCTTCTCTGAATCGAACAGTCACGCTCTCCGAGGTGAATGGTATTCCCGTATTTATCCGCAAGAATCTGAAACTCGATATGGCGCGCGCCGCCCAGATACCGCTCCAGATACATCCGGTCGTCGCCAAAAGCCTGCCGTGTCTCCTGCTGCGCCGTTGCAAACAATTCCTCAAACTCCTCCGGAGCTTTTGCGACGCGCATTCCCTTTCCGCCTCCGCCGGCAGAGGCCTTGATCATCACAGGATAGCCGATCTGTCCGGCTGCTTTTGCCGCGGCAGCGGAATCCGTAAACGTTTCTTTTGTTCCGGGGATCACGGGAACGCCTGCCTCTATCATCGTCCTTCTCGCCTCGGCTTTATCTCCCATACGTTCGATACTCTCCGGCGACGGGCCGATAAAGTCAATCCCGCACTGTATACACATTCTCGCAAACTTTGCATTTTCTGACAGGAAGCCGAAACCAGGATGTACCGCCTCCGCTCCGGTCACAAGCGCGGCGCTCAGTATACTCTCCATATTCAGATAACTGTCTTTTGCGCGCTCCGGACCAATACAGACACATTCATCCGCGAGCTGGGCGTGAAGCGCGTCGCGGTCCGCCGTAGAGCAGACAGCCACCGAGGAAATTCCCATCTCGCGGCACGCGCGTATAATGCGCACGGCAATCTCACCGCGGTTCGCTATTAAAATCTTCCGATACATTTCATTCCTCCTGCCTGGTCTTCTTTCCCAGTCTGTTTTGCCGGGTTATATTTCCCGGCAGACTGTCCTTTCCCCTCATCCATCTGAATGTCTGTTTTCCTGTCGCCCTTCCGGATGTTCCGGGACAAATCCATCCGCCTGCTGCGCCTTCAAAACCTTAAAATTTCGAACAGCCGCAGGTTATCCACTTCTTCGGAACAAATCACTGCACTGCAAAGGTCATCTCTCCCTCCGCGCATACCTCGCCGTCCACCGTGGCCGTCGCTTTTCCGACACCGACCGGTCCTTTCAGTTTAATCAGCTCAACCTCCAGGCGCAGTACATCCCCCGGGACCACCTTGCGGCGGAACCGCGCTTTGCTGATACCTCCGAAAAAGGCAAGCTTCCCGCGGTAGTCCTCATGGGACAGCAGAGCCACCGCGCCCACCTGCGCCAGCGCCTCGATAATCAGCACACCGGGCATGACCGGCTCCGCCGGAAAGTGCCCCGCGAAAAACGGCTCATTGTAAGTGACCGCTTTTCGTCCGACCGCACGCTTCGCCGGTTCCAGTTCCTCAATCCGATCCACCAGAAGAAACGGCGCCCGGTGCGGCAGTATCTCCATAATCTGTTTTGTGTCCAGCATTTTTTACCTCCAGATTTGTTTCACAGCATTCATCGTCAGTTTTTCGGACAATTGTGTTCGAACGGTTACAATTCGTACGTCAGCTGTCCCAGGAGAAATGACAGACTGCAAAGGAACAAATAACCGCATGCATCATCCTTCTGTCTGCACATCCGTCCTCACACGCATCAGCGGCTGTCCATACTCGACCATCTGCCCGTTCCCGACCAGAATCTCCTCCACGGTTCCGCTGCATTCCGCCTCAATTTCATTCATCAGCTTCATTGCTTCCACAATTCCGACCGTCTGTCCGGCTTTCACCGTATCGCCGACCTTCACAAAAGGCTCTGCTTCCTCCGATGCGGCCGCATAGAAAGTTCCAACCATCGGAGATTCAATGGAAGCGTATTTACCCGCCTGCTGCACATCCCCTGTTTCCTGCCGAAGCGCGGAATCTGCCGCACCCTGCTGATTTGTAATATTATGTGCTGTTCCGTACGGTGAGACTGCTGTATTTTGTCCTATCTTGTACGACATTCCCGGCATACCTGCCGCACCCTGCCCCGCCCCGTACGACGATCCGGCGTTTTCTGTGACTGGCGCCATCCCATATGCCTCTGGATCCGCTGCATCGCAGACTGTCCTGAAAACAACCCCGGAACCCGTCAGATTCTTGTTTCCTATTTTTAACCGGATATCCGCATCCTGATACTCAAACGCCGTCAGCCCGGTGTTTTTAACTTTATCAATCACAGACATGATCTCATTCAGCCCAAGTCTCATATCTGCCAGCCTCCTGCATTTTATTTTTGTTTTTCCTGTTTGAAGCCCTGTTTCTCTTCGTGCTCACAGAGGTCTGAAACGTCTCAAATCCATGATGCCACGGATTTCTCCGCACTTCGTGGTCACGAAATCCGTTCATTCCCCTGCAAATTTTTTTACCAGAAGGCTTCCGTTGTGACCGCCGAATCCAAGTGAATTGCTGATGGCTGCCGTCACTTCCCGGCTGACGCCCTCCTTCGTGTAATTCAGATCCATCTCCTCCTCCGCCGACTCAAATCCGGCAGTCGGATGAATATAATCCTCCATCACACTCTTCACGCAGACGATAAACTCCGCAGCTCCCGCAGCCCCGAGCATATGTCCGGTCATGGACTTTGTTGAATTGACATTCAGCCCGTACGCAGCATCTCCGAATGCCCGCTTGATCGCACGCGTCTCAAACAAGTCGTTGTGGTGCGTGCCTGTCCCGTGCGCGTTGATATACTGTACGTCGTTCACGGTAAGGCCCGCCTCCTGTATCGCAAGCAGCATCGCGCGCGCAGCCCCGTCGCCGTCCTCGCACGGAGAAGTGATATGGTATGCGTCACAGGTCGCGCCGTATCCGGAGATCTCCGCCAGAATATGCGCTCCTCTTGCCTTTGCATGCTCCATCGACTCAAGCACAACGATTCCGGCTCCCTCACCCATGACAAAACCGCTGCGGTTTCTGTCAAACGGAAGCGATGCGCGAAGCGGATCCGTGCTTGTGGAGAGGGCCGTCAGCCCCATAAATCCCGCGATGCCGAGCGGCGTGATCGCCGCCTCTGTTCCTCCTGCAACCATCACATCCGCGTCGCCGCACTGAACCGAGCGGTACGCGTCGCCGATTGCGTGCGTTCCTGTCGCGCACGCTGTCACAACATTGGTACATTTGCCTTTCAAACCAAAATGGAGCGCAACATTGCCGGCCGCCATGTTCGTGATCATCATCGGAATCAAAAGTGGAGGAACACGCCCAGGTCCTTTCGTCGTCAGCTTCGTGTGCGCCTGCTCCATCAGCTGCAGGCCGCCGATCCCGCAGCCCACCGAGACGCCGATCCAGCAGCGGTCCTCCTTCTCCAGATCAAGTCCCGACTGCCCGATGGCCTCAGCCGCCGCGGCCACCGCATACTGGCTGAACAGCTCCATCCTCCTTGCTTCCTTAAAATCCATGCAGCTTCCCGGATCAAAATCATGGACCTCAGCCGCCACTTTTACCTTATAATCGGAAGTATCAAACCGGTCCAGCTCCCCGATACCGACCCTGCCGGCCTTTAAGCTGTCCCAGAATTCTTCCACTGTATTTCCAACCGGAGATATCACCCCGAGTCCTGTCACTGCAACTCTTCTCATCCGATCCTCCTGTTCTTCTTCCTTTTCACCATAAAATAAGGAACAAACCATTATCCGGCTTTCTCAGATCCCCATGCCTCCGTCCACCGAAATCACCTGGCCTGTAATATAGGCCGCCCGGTCGGACGCCAGAAATGCCACAGTCTCCGCGATATCCTTCGGCGTGCCCATACGGCCGAGCGGTATCTGCGCGAGCGCCGCCTCCTTCACCTTCTCCGGAAGCACTGCCGTCATGTCCGTATCAATGTAGCCCGGAGCCACCGCGTTCACCGTGACATTGCGGGACGCGAGCTCCTTCGCAAGGCATTTCGTCATGCCTATGATCCCCGCCTTTGCGGCACAGTAGTTGATCTGCCCCGCGTTTCCATGGACTCCCGAAATCGACGACAGACTGACGATCCTGCCGTACCTTTTTTTCATCATGGTCTTCCCCGCAAGCTGCATGCAGAAAAAAGCTCCCTTTAAATTCGTATCAATGACCTGCGCAAATTCCGCCTCGCTCATACGGACCGCAAGATTGTCTCGTGTAATTCCCGCGTTATTTACAAGAATATCAATCGGACCAAGCGTTTCCGCAGCCTCTTTAAACAGACGCACGCAGTCTTCTCTCTGCGATATATCGGCCTGTATAACGGCTGCCCGCCTTCCCGCTGCGCGGATCAGCTCCGCCGTCTCCTCGGCCTTCTCTTTTGAACCGCTGTAATTGACTGCGACGTCAGCCCCGTAACCGGCCAGAGTCAGCGCGATCTCTCTGCCAATCCCTCTGCCGCCGCCTGTCACCAGCGCGATTTTTCCTTCCAGCATAGCCAAACCTCCTGCTGCAAATTTTTTTGTTCCCGCTCACGCCCCGAATGCTCCGCAAGGGCGTCATGTGCCAGTGAAACACGCCTGACGCCGACCGAAACAAAATGGAGAGCACAGAGCTTCAATTCTGAAAATGTCTGCCAAAGCAGACCCAAAGCTCATGCGCAAAAACTCGCGGGCGAGTCTTGAGTATCTTCACAGTTCCCTCTTCAGCTTCGCAAGCTCCTGTGGCGTTCCCACCTGGAATATGCGAACCGACCGGTCGATCTTCCTCACAAAATTTCC
>CANQEC010000225.1 GCA_947594335.1 uncultured Lachnospiraceae bacterium | reverse complement strand
AGAGCGTGAGGAAGTGGCGGCTCTGATCGCCGAGCAGTTCGATATCGATGAAAATACGATCTCCTTTGAGACGATTTCCTCCACGGTCAGCAGCGAGATGCGCCGTGACGCCGTGATTGCCGTGCTGATCGCGGGTCTGTGCATGCTGGTGTACATCTGGTTCCGGTTCAAGGATATCCGTTTCGCGGGAAGCGCCGTTCTGGCTCTTCTTCACGATGTGCTCGTCGTATTTGCGTGCTACGCGATCGTGCGTATCTCCGTAGGAAATACCTTCATCGCCTGCATGCTTACGATCGTCGGTTACTCGATCAACGCGACGATCGTCATCTTCGACCGTATCCGTGAGAACCTGAAGCTTATGGCGAAGGCTCCTCTGGAGGAGATTGTGAACGCGAGTGTTACCGAGACGCTGACGCGAAGCATCTACACCTCGTTTACAACGTTCGCGATGATCGCGGTGCTGTATATTCTTGGCGTTGCTACGATCAAGGAATTCTCACTGCCTCTGATGGTCGGCGTTGTGGCAGGAGGTTACTCATCCGTCTGCCTGACCGGCGTGATCTGGTATCTGATGAGAAGGAGAAAAGAGGCGGCCGCAGTCAGCCCGGCTCCTGCAAAAAGTACAAAAAAGAAAAAGTAAAGACAGGAATAATTAAATATGAAAGAAAAATGGATGGTTGCAGCAAAGCGTGCCGATTTTAAGGCGATCGGACAGCGTTTTGGCATCGACCAGGTTACAGCGCGGATCATACGGAACCGCGGTGTCGTGGGAGAGGAAGCGGTAGCCGTCTACCTTCAGGGCGGTCTGGAGTCGTTAAACGACCCGGCCGCCCTGAAAGGTTGTACGGAGGCGGTGAGGCTGCTTCAGGAAAAGATCCGGCAGGGGAAAAAGATCCGGATCATCGGAGATTATGATATCGACGGCGTCAACGCCACGTATATTCTCTTCAAAGCTCTGATTCGCTGCGGCGCGAACGCGGATTACGAGATACCGGACCGGATGAAAGACGGGTTCGGACTCAACATCAAGCTTGTAAGGCTCGCGTATGAGGAAGGGGTCGATACGATCCTGACCTGCGACAACGGGATTGCGGCGATTGAGCAGATCGCCTACGCGAAAGAACATGGGATGACGGTGATTGTCACGGATCACCACGAGCCGTATTTTGACGTATCAGAAAAGGAAAGAAGCGGGACTGATCCTGCTGGCGCAGAGCAGAAAACTAACGATGCAGGGCAGGAAAAAACAGGATCTGATTTTGCGGATGCGGCGCACAAAGCAGGCTGCGGCGGGAAAGCGGACAGGCGGGTATACCTTCTTCCGGACGCCGATGTGATTGTCAATCCGAAGCAGCCGGGATGCGCTTATCCATACAAGAAGCTGTGCGGTGCCGCGGTTGCCTGGAAGCTGGTCTTCGTGCTTTATCAGGCCATGGGAATCCCGCGGGAAGAAGCTCTGGAATTTCTGGAGTTTGCCGCGATCGCGACAGTCGGAGATGTGATGGACCTCGACGGGGAGAACAGGATCATTGTAAGGGAAGGGCTGAAGCGTCTTCAGACAACGGAAAATCCTGGCCTGCGGGCGCTGATCGCGGCCAGCGGCCTGATGGATTCCCGTATTACCGCCTACCACATCGGATTTGTGCTCGGTCCCTGCATCAATGCCAGCGGCCGCCTGGACACCGCAAAACGCTCGCTGCGGCTTCTGCTTGCCGATGGTCAAAAGGAGGCGGCGGAGCTTGCGGCCGCATTAAAAGAGCTTAACGATGAGCGCAGGCAGATGACGCAGGACGGGATTAAGAAGGCATGCATACAGATTGAGAGCACATCCCTTGCCAGGGACCGCGTGCTGGTTGTTTATCTTCCGGACTGTCACGAGAGCGTTGCGGGGATCATTGCCGGGAAACTGAGAGAGCGGTATTACCGCCCGGTTTTTGTTGTGACGGACGGAGAAGAATGCGCAAAAGGTTCCGGGCGCTCGATTGAGGCCTATTCGATGTTCGATGAGATGATGCGCTGCCAGGATCTGTTTCTGAAATTCGGCGGACATCCGATGGCGGCGGGATTCTCGCTGGAAAAGACGCGGATCGAAGAGATGCGCAGGCGGCTGAACGCGAACTGCACGCTGACGCAGGACGATCTGACGGAGAAGATCCTGATCGATGTTCCGATGCCGATTGATTACATTACGGAAGGGCTGATTGAGGGACTGAATGTGCTGGAACCCTTCGGGAAAGGCAATGAGAAGCCGCTGTTCGCCGAGAAAGGGCTGAAGCTGCTCTCAGCCCGCATCCTTGGAAGAAACCGGAATGTATTAAAGCTGGAGGTATCAAACCAAACGGGAGCCATTATGGAAGCGGTGTACTTCGGTGATCCTGAGGTGTTTCTTCAGGCTGTCGCGGACAGATACGGAGAGGAAGAGCGTCAGAAGCTCTGCTGGGGCCGGGAGAATGCCGTGTACGCTTCTGTCACGTATTACCCGCTGGTCAATGAATATCAGGGCAGGAGAACGCTGCAGATTGAGATTAAAAATTATAAGATTGGGTAAGATCGGGAATCGAGCAGGAGGCGGTTTTTCCTCCTGCTCGTCTGCGCGGCCCAGGTGCTGCGTCAGCAGCTGGTTTCCATGCCTGGGCCTGCGCAAAAAGAAAAAGCCTTGAAAATTCAAGGCTTTTTCAACGAGCTGGAAATGGGACTTGAACCCACGACCTACGCATTACGAATGCGTCGCTCTACCGACTGAGCTAATCCAGCACATCAACTCCAAATCGCTGACTTTGCTAGTATAACGCATTGTCTTTAAAAAAGCAAGCACTTTTTTCTGAATTTTTGAAAAATATTAAAAATCAGGAAGTGCCAGCCTGCGTATCATGTACTGCCCGGATGTTTTGATCCGGGCAGATGAGCGGCGGATCAGAATCCGTAGTCCTTCAGAATATCCTCCGCCTTGTCCGGATCGTCGCAGACGCAAAGGACAGTGTAGCTGCCTGCGCTTTTGATGACTGCCTTGTCAAGCTTTGCAACCTCTCCTTCATTGTAGGAGGCATAGAGATCTGACTGACTGTCAACGCGGGACTGGAAGTTTTTCTCAACATCTCCGGTCTTTTTGCTGTCCTTGCTCTGGATAACGGCGATCTCGCAGGCGGTGGCGCCTGAGCTTGCATAGGCGATGCTGGATTCAATATCGTCGGCATTCAGGGAATAAATGGAAGGAACCATCTCGGAGGCTGTCTGGGACAGAACATCCGTTGTGACTGTCTCAAGAAGATCGCCGGAAAGCTTGTCGATATCAATGGTTACTTCTTTGCTTTCGCCGCCGCCGCACGCGGTAAGACAAAAGATTACTGCCGCGGCAAGAATCATGGTTTTGAATTTTTTCATAAATGCTGCTCCTTTCTGGCTGTTTCATAGGTTAAGTGTGCGTTTGCAGGAAGCCCGTTTATGCGTCCTGATCTTCCTCCTGTTCTTTTGGGGAAGACTCGGAGGATTCCTCAGAAGCTTCCCCGGAGGTTTCCGGTTCTTTGGCCTGTTCAGTGACGTAATGGCTCTTCAGGTAGTCGAGCATCTGCTTGCAGTAATCCGGATAGACGTGGACGCCGTCGCTGGAGGCGCCCTCGATCAGACCGCCGTTCCCGTTGGAAAGGATCTCGTTCAGATCAATATAATAGTATCCCTGCTCCTCGCAGATCTGAAGAAGAATGGCGTTCAGCTTGTCTACGTTTGTGTTGTTTACGTACTCTCCGCTGACAGGCATTGCCTTGGCTTCTTCCACGTATATGATGCTGCAGACATAGAGGATCGCGTTTGGCTGCAGCTCCAGAAGCCGGGCTGCGGCTGATGTAAAGCGGTCGTGAAATCCTTCCAGATCGTACTCGCCGAGATCATTGGTGCCGAGCATCAGATATATTTTGCCGTAGCTTCCGCCCGATACGGCGGCGGCTACCGTGATGGTCTCATCGCCCTGTTTGATAAGAGGCTTGCTGATCAGCCCTGACAGCGACATGCCGACGCTTGTAAAAAACTGTCCCTGGGTGATGCCGGACGCGTTGCGGAATCCTTCCATCCGGGAGTCGCCGATAAATACCGCGTCGGAAAAATAGGAGTCATCTACAGGGGTGTCTGCTTCAGGGACGATCGCGCTGCTTTTGGAATCCGGACTGGAAGAGGTTCCGGTCTGGGGATCCGTTTCCGGGCGGGAGCCGTCAGGAGAGAAAGAAGGAAGTCCGGCGAGAGGGCTGTCCAGATCCGCACTGCCCGCGGCGGCGCTGCCGGGGGAGGAGGAACTCTTCAGACTGGCCGTGGATTCTTTTTCCGAGGCGCCTTCCGCGACGTTCGGAGTCCTCTTCAGAGAACTGACTGAGATCATTGTCATGACGAGGCGTCCCTCAAAGACCACAAGAACGATGGCCACGAGGAGTATCAGCTTCAGCACCAGGAAGTCGTGACGCCTTCTTTTAGCACGTTTGTTAGCCATATGTAAGTATCTCCTGTACAAGGTCAAATTTTATCGTAATTTGGAATTGATTATCGCAATACTATATTATATAATAAACTGGCTGATTGTAAATGG
>CANQEC010000224.1 GCA_947594335.1 uncultured Lachnospiraceae bacterium | reverse complement strand
TGCGATTCATGCAGCCTCAAAAGAGGAGAAGAGTTTCTGATCTTCCGCTTAACCGCTTCTGAATCAGGAGATACGGGACATAAAATAATAGAAACAAGTTTTGGGTGTATTATGAAGCGGCTGGCTGGGTATACCTTATTCTGGATTGCGGCGGGAATGGCCGCCGGCCTGTTTGTCGAAAGTGTTTTTCTGCAGATCGTGATCGTTATACTTCTGATGCTGATCGGGTATAACCTGTTTCTGTGCTGATGCGCGGGCCTGCTGATATCGGACAGGAGGAGCTGTCCTCCTGTCCGCCGCGCGGTCTGCGTGCTGCGCCAGCAGCAGTTTTCCCTGCCCGGGCCTGTAATCATCGGACAGGAGGAGCTGTCCTCCTGTCCGCCGCGCGGTCTGCGTGCTGCGCCAGCAGCAATTTTCCTTACGCAGACCTGCGCAAAAAAGAGACAGGTTCTCCTTTTGTTTTGGGATAACCTGTCTGAAATACCTGAGAAATCTGAAAACCCGCCGCCGCAGATTCTCAGCGCAAGATTCAGGCTTTGAAATTAAGCTCTTTCCACTTTTCCGGATCTAAGGCAGGATGTACAAACGTACATTTTCTTAGAGGCTCCGTTTACTTTAACCCTGACATGCTTGACATTCGCTTTCCAGATCCTGTTGCTCCTTCTATGAGAATGACTTACATTATTGCCGAAATGAACAGCTTTATCACAAATCGCGCACTTAGCCATGACCGACCGCACCTCCTTAAAAAGTATTAAGCCTACGACCACGATAGGCTCACAGCAAAAGTATTCTAACAGATACTGCACCATTTTGCAAGCAGAAAATTTATTTTTCTGATGATATTTCACAAATCTTGAAAATCCTGTTTGCAATTATGCGGATTTCTGGTAGAATAGGCATGGCTGTACAGAAAATGATCAACATAAAAGCAGACAGATGGAGGTTTCAGATATGAAAGGACGCATGGAAAATAAGCTTGGATCGATCGTCATTGACTCAAATGTGATAGCGGCCTATGCGGGAAGCGTGGCGGTTGAGTGTTTTGGCATCGTGGGGATGGCGATTGTCAATGTCAGGGACGGACTCGTGAGACTTCTCAAAAAAGACAGCCTTGAGAGGGGCCTTTCCGTCCGGATCGAGGACAATAAGATCACGATCGACTTTCATGTCATCGTATCCTATGGAGTCAGTATTTCGGCTGTCG
Source organism: uncultured Lachnospiraceae bacterium (assembly GCA_947594335.1). Classification (GTDB taxonomy): domain Bacteria; phylum Bacillota; class Clostridia; order Lachnospirales; family Lachnospiraceae; genus Choladousia. The sequence goes on along the minus strand of CANQEC010000224.1, from coordinate 3,366 downwards.
CGGATAACCTCTTTAGCAGTGTGAAGTACCGTGTGGAAGAATTCACCGGGATGGAAGTTGAGAAGATCAATATGTTTGTGGAAAGTGTACGAGTGATCGATTAAGGAGGAGCTGCAAGTGAGTGTAAATACCATAGACGCATCGCTCTGTGCCAGAATGTTTCTGGCGGGTGCGAAGAATCTTGAGGCAAACAAAGAGTGGATTAATGAGCTGAACGTATTTCCTGTTCCGGACGGAGATACCGGAACCAATATGACGATGACGATCATGGCTGCCGCGAAGGAAGTGGCAGCGATCGAGGAGATGACAATGGATCGTTTTCAGAAGGCAATCTCTTCAGGCTCCCTGCGCGGAGCGAGAGGAAATTCAGGCGTTATCCTCTCGCAGCTTTTCAGGGGATTTACCAAGGTGATCCGGAATGTGGATGAGATCACAACTTCCGTGCTGGCCGCGGCCTTTCAGAAGGCGGTGGAGACGGCCTATAAAGCGGTTATGAAGCCGAAGGAGGGAACGATCCTCACGGTGGCAAAGGGTGCCGCGGAAAAGGCCGCGAAGCTGCTCGAGGAGAATCCGGAGATCGGGATGGAGGAGCTGATCCGGGAAGTGATTGCCTGCGCCGAGGAGGTGCTCGCCCATACGCCCGACATGCTTCCGGTTCTGAAGGAAGCAGGCGTGGTTGATTCGGGCGGACAGGGCCTGATTCAGGTTCTGAAAGGCGCGTTTGACGCGTACTGCGGAAAGGAAGTCGATTATTCCGTCGAGCCTGCCGCGGTTCCGCTTTCGTCCGGGGAGCGGGCAAAGGAGAACGGGAAAGAGATTTCTGAGGCGGATATCCGGTTTGGGTACTGCACGGAGTTTATCATCATGCTCGAAAAAGAGTATACAGAGGATACGGAACGGGAGTTCAAGTCCTTCCTCGAATCAATCGGTGATTCGATTGTCGTGGTTTCCGACGACGATATTGTAAAGGTGCATGTCCATACGAATGATCCGGGACTTGCCATCCAGCGCGCGCTGACTTACGGTTCCCTGACGAAAATGAAGATAGACAACATGCGGGAGGAGCATCACGAACGCCTGATCAGGGACGCGGAGAAAATCGCGGCGCAGCAGAAGGAGCAGGAGGAAAAAGAAAAGGCTGCCAGGGCAGAAGCGCCTGAAAAAGAGACTGGTTTTATTTCGGTTTCCATCGGCGACGGGATCGCGGATATTTTCCGGGATCTGGGCGTGGACTATCTGATCGAGGGCGGACAGACGATGAATCCAAGCACGGAGGACATGCTTAACGCAATCGAAAAAGTGAACGCGAAAAATATTTTCATTCTTCCGAACAATAAGAATATTATTCTTGCCGCGAATCAGGCAAAGGCGATGGCGGAGGACCGGAACGTCTACGTGATCCCGACAACGACGATCCCGCAGGGGATCACGGCGATTATTAATTACGTTGCGGAGAAGGACCCGGAGGAAAACGCGCGGATGATGGAGGAAGAAATCGGACGCGTGAAGACAGGGCAGCTTACCTATGCGGTGCGTGATACGCACATTGAGGACAAAGTGATACATGCCGGGGATATTATGGGCGTCGGAGATCACGCGATCCTTGCTGTTGGCAATGACATTGACCCTGTCGCGGAGGAAACCGTAGCACTTATGGTAGACGAGGATACGGAACTGATCAGCATTTATTATGGGGAAGATATGCACAAGGATGAGGCGGAAAACCTGAAACAGAAAATAGAAAACAGCTATCCGGACTGCGATGTGGAACTGAATTACGGCGGTCAGCCGATTTACTATTACATTATTTCAGTGGAGTAGGCTATGAAGGCAGAGTGGAAGATCGATACACTCAAAGGGATCGGCAGCAAGACAAAGCTGCTGTTTGAGAAAGCGGGGATCCGTACGGCAGAAGATCTTCTTGCGTATTACCCAAGAGGATACGAATCCTACGAAAAGCCGAAAAAAATATCCGGCCTTGCGGAAGGGGAATGCGCTGCGGTCCGGGCAGTTCTTACGGAGCCGCTTTCGGTAAGATATATTAAGGGAATGAGTATCTCGACAGCGCGCTGCCGTGATGCAACCGGGGATCTGATGCTGGCCTGGTATAATATGCCGTATATGAAATATTCGATTAAAACAGATGCGTCCTACATCTTCCGCGGGCGCGTCAGGCTGAAAAATCACAGGCTGCTCATGGAGCAGCCTGCCGTTTTTCACGAGGAAAAATATCAGGAACTCCTAAAACGGATGAGTCCGGTCTATCCCCTTGTAAAAGGGCTTACAAACAATATGATCACAAAAGCGGTGGTGCAGGCGCTGGCCATTCCGGAGCTTGGAGAGGAGTATCTTCCGAGATGGATCCGCCAAAAATACGGGCTCTGCGAATATCGGCAGGCGGTTTGTCATATTCATTTTCCGCCGGACCAGGAAACGCTTCAGGACGCAAGAAGGCGGCTGGTATTTGATGAATTCTTTTTCTTTTTGCTTCAGCTGAGGAGTTTAAGGCAGGCGCGTCAGAAAAGAAGTTCGGTTTTTTCCATGCGTCCGGCAAAGTGTGCGGAGGCTGTGATAAAAGGGCTGCCGTATGAGCTTACCGGCGCACAGAAAAGGGTCTGGGAAACGCTCGAGCGCGAACTCTCAGGAAAGGATGTGACGGCGAGGCTGATCCAGGGAGATGTCGGCTCCGGAAAAACCATCGTTGCAGTTCTGGCGCTTTTGATGGCGGCGGAGAACGGATACCAGGGAGCGCTCATGGCTCCGACGGAGGTGCTCGCGCGTCAGCATTACCAGACGATCCTTCAGATTCTTGAGCAGAATGAGCTTCCGTGGAAGGCAGCGCTGCTGACCGGTTCCATGACTTCCAGAGAGAGGCAGGAGACCTATGAGCGGATCAGAAGCGGAGAAGTTTCCATCATCGCAGGCACGCAGGCTTTGATTCAGGAAAAGGTGGAATACCATGCGCTCGCTCTTGTCATTACTGATGAGCAGCACCGTTTCGGCGTACGTCAGCGGGAGGCTCTTGCCCGGAAAGGGGAGATGCCGCATACGATCGTTATGAGTGCCACTCCGATCCCGCGGACTCTTGCGGTCATTCTGTACGGGGATCTTGATATTTCCGTGATTGACGAGCTGCCGGCCAGCCGCCTTCCGATCAAGAACTGCGTGGTCGATACCAGCTACAGGAAAACAGCATACCGTTTTATCGCGAAGCAGGTTTCCATGGGACACCAGGCGTACATTATCTGTCCGATGGTTGAAGAAAGCGAGACGGTGGAGGCGGAAAATGTGATTGAGTATGCGCATTCGCTTGTTCAGGGGATGCCCGAGTGGGTTCACATCGGGTATCTCCACGGGAGGATGAAG
>CANQEC010000223.1 GCA_947594335.1 uncultured Lachnospiraceae bacterium | reverse complement strand
GCTGACGATCGCGGATCTTCTTCTTTTAAACATGTCTTCCCGGATGGAGCATATCCGAAAAATTTATCAGAAGTAAAACATGGGGCTGTCGGAAAATTTCCCGACAGCCCCGTCATGGATAAAAATTTGTTATTTTCATAGGGTCGGATCCACTTTCGAAATCAGGATACAGTTCGGAGTTTCGATCTTGAGCGGCTTCCCCTTCATCACAAGCAGGCCTTTTTCATAGTTGATTGTGAAGAAAGTGATCTCGTTTGACTCGTGATTCAGAGATACAAGCGTCCTCTCTCCCGGGAACACATCAAGATCCTTCGGATACTCGCCGCTGACCGGGAGGGAGCAGATTCTCGTAAGCAGTCCGGTTTCCTGATTCACTTTGAAAATTGTCGCTGAATTTTCCCCGGCCACCGAACAGTACAGATAATTTCCGCTTGGAGACAGCTTCATGCCGCAGGCGGCGCTCCCGATGGAGTCCTGTCTTCTCAGAACGGATATTTCCTGAATCTTTTCGAAATCAGGTGTTTTGCCGGTGCCGTCGTATTTATATACCGTAACCTCATTTGTCAGTTCGCTGTTCAGATACGCGAAGCGGCCGTCGTGGCTGAAGGTAAGCAGCTTGGGCCCGGAATCCAGCTTGCAGCGCAGAATGTCCACAAGATGCAGGCGGCCTGTGTCGGTGCGCACCTGGTAGAGTTTTACATGATCGATGCCGTTATCGACGGCGCACAGATATTTGTCGTCCGGGGTCGGGATGACGCAGCTTACATGCGGACGGAAATTCCGTTCAGCGACGCTGCCGACGCCTTTATGGAAGACTCCGGACATGATCGAACCGAGCCGGCCGTCCTTGTGCGTATGTACAACCGTCACTTTGCCGTCATGGTAGCCGCCGACATAGAGAAAACGCCCGCTTTTGTCCGTCGAGAGATAGCAGCCCCGCATTCCGTTGATGCCTACTTTGTTGATAGGTTCGAGGCCTCCGTCCGGCAGGATGCGCAGGACTTCCACACCTTCATCCGCAATGGAATACAGGTATTTTCCATTGTAGGATTTTGTCATATGAGATGCGTTGTTGACCGGGATCACTTCTCTCTCGGTCATGATCCCTTCTTCTATATTGATATCATAAATATGGATTCCGATGCTGCTTCCATGTGTGTACGTGCCTACATACGCAACGTATTTATCCTGTCCAGCCATAGGGAAAACCTCCTTGCACGTCATATTTTTCTTATCTTATCACAGAACCCCCGATTTGTTAAGCGAAAGTATAAATTCCCCTGATTTTTTTACAAAACGTATTGACACAGGGGCTTTTCTGTGTATAATCATCCTTGTCACTTGTTTAGTAACAGTAAACTTCAAGTTTATTGTTATTATATTTTTAGTAACGGTAAACTTCAGGTTTATATTTAGTATGCCGGATATCAGATCAGCCTCCCGCCGCGGGTGAAAGGGGCTGTGATTTTCGGCGCATTTGCCAGAGACACGCGGACATGCGGCGTCCACTGCCCGCCAGGACAGCCAGAGAAAAGAATGGTGATAATTATGGAAATAGGCGGTAAAATCAGGGAACTGCGCATCGCAAAGGGACTGACGCAGGAAGAGCTTGCCGACCGTGCGGAGCTCTCAAAGGGGTTTATTTCACAGGTCGAGCGCGATCTGACCTCTCCTTCGATCGCCACGCTGATCGACATCCTTCAATGTCTGGGAACGGATTTGAAGGAATTTTTCAATGATACGTCAGACGAACAGGTTGTCTTTCACGATGGCGACTACTTTGAAAAGATCGACACGGAACTGAAAAACAAGATTGAATGGATCATACCAAATGCCCAGAAGAATATCATGGAGCCGATCCGCCTGACGATCGAGCCGGGCGGTTCTACTTACCCGGATCTTCCTCACGAGGGCGAGGAGTTCGGCTACGTGCTGCAGGGCAGCATTACGATCCATCTGGGAAACAAGGCCTACAAAGCCAGAAAGGGAGAATCCTTTTATTTTACTCCCAGTTCAAAGCATTACATTACGGCAAACGGAAAGACAGGCGCGTCGCTTATCTGGGTGAGCACACCGCCCAATTTCTGAATTACAGCAGGAGGTGCACAGGAATGAGCAACAAGCTGATTGATCTTGTGAATATCACAAAATCTTTCGACGGCGAGGTTGTCCTCGATGATCTGAATCTCTATATCAGAGAAAATGAATTTCTGACGCTGCTCGGGCCGAGCGGCTGCGGGAAAACCACTACTTTGCGTATTCTCGGCGGTTTTGAGAACCCGGACAAGGGAAAGGTGATCTTCAATGGCGAAGATATCACGCATCTTCCGCCCAATAAGCGCCAGCTCAACACGGTGTTTCAGAAATACGCTCTCTTTACCCATATGTCGATCGCGGAAAATATCGCGTTCGGCCTGAAGCTCAGAAAAAAGAGCAAAGCCTACATAGACGACAAGATCAAATATGCGCTCAAACTGGTCAACCTCGAAGGATATGAAAACCGCCGGCCGGATTCCCTAAGCGGCGGACAGCAGCAGAGGATCGCCATCGCCCGCGCGATCGTAAATGAGCCGAAGGTGCTCCTCCTCGACGAGCCGCTCGGCGCTCTTGACTTAAAGCTCAGGCAGGATATGCAGTATGAGCTGATCCGGCTGAAAAACGAGCTTGGCATTACCTTCATCTATGTCACGCATGATCAGGAGGAAGCCCTCACGATGTCGGATACGATCGTCGTCATGAATCAGGGCTATATCCAGCAGATCGGCACGCCGGAGGATATTTACAATGAGCCGCAGAACGCGTTTGTCGCGGACTTTATCGGGGACAGCAATATTCTGCACGGCACGATGATTGAGGACCGCCTTGTTGAGATCCTCGGGGCAAAATTCCAGTGCGTCGATGAAGGATTCGGACGCAACAGGCCGGTGGATGTTGTGATCCGCCCGGAGGACATTGATCTGCTTGCCCCCGAAGAAGGGACAATCCAGGGCGTCGTCACACACCTGATCTTTAAAGGCGTCCACTATGAAATGGAAGTCATGGCAAACGGTTTTGAGTGGCTGGTACACAGCACCGACATGTTCCCGGTCGGCACAAAGGTCGGCATTCATGTTGACCCGTTCGACATTCAGATCATGAACAAGCCGGAATCTGAGGATGAGGAGGCGGTTGCAGTTGGTGAATAAAAAATCGAGCCGCTGGCTCCTGTCCGCCCCTTTCCTCGTCTGGACGGTTGCGTTTATCATGATCCCTCTGGTGATCATTGTGTTTTACGGCCTGACGACGGCAGACGGTGCGTTTACCTTTTCCAATATCCTGCAGATGGGTACTCCGGAGAATGTGAAGGCGCTCGTGTACGCACTCGTGCTCTCTCTGATCAGCACAGTCATCTGTCTTGTGATGGCCTACCCCCTGGCGATGATCCTGTGCAATCTGAAGATCGGAGCCACCGGATTTATCGTCATGATCTTCATCATACCGATGTGGATGAATTTTCTGCTGCGCACGCTCGCCTGGCAGACGCTGCTTGAAAAGACCGGCGTGATCAACCTGCTCCTTGCGCATTTTCATCTGCCGGGGATAAACATTATCAATACGCCGTACGCGATCATACTCGGCATGGTCTACAACTTCCTGCCGTTTATGCTGCTTCCGATCTACAACGTTCTGATCAAGATTGATCCGAATGTCATCAATGCGGCGCGGGATCTCGGCGCGGACAGCTTCCAGACCTTCTGGCGCGTCACGTTTCCGCTGAGCATTCCCGGCGTTGTCAGCGGGATCACGATGGTGTTTGTGCCCGCGCTCACCACATTTATCATCAGTGACCTTCTTGGCGGGGCCAAGATTCTGCTGATCGGAAACGTTATTGAGCAGAAGTTCAAGCAGACAAACAACTGGAACGTCGGAAGCGGACTTTCCCTCGTTCTCATGGTGTTCATCCTGATCAGCATGGCCATCATGCAGCGCTATGACAAAGACGGTGAGGGGGTGGCCTTCTGATGAGGAATTTTCTGAAAAGACTGTACCTTGTTTTCATTTTCATCCTGCTCTACGCGCCGATTTTAACGTTGATTGTACTTTCGTTCAATTCGTCGAGAACCCGCGCGAAATGGGGCGGCTTTTCGCTGAAGTGGTACGTGGAGCTGTTCCGAAATGAGCAGATTCTGCAGGCGCTCTACAACACGCTGGTGATCGCCCTGCTCTCTTCGCTGATCGCCACGATCATCGGACTGATGGCCGCGATCGCGCTGAATTCCATGAAGTACCGCATGCGCACATTCTGGTTGAGCATGGTGGATATTCCGATGCTAAACGCGGAGATCGTGACGGGAATCTCCCTGATGATGCTGTTTGTCGCGGTCGGCAACCTGCTCTCTTTCGCCGGCATTGCGGATGGCATAACCTTTGGCTTCTGGACGATCCTGATCGGGCATATCACGTTTAACCTGCCCTACGTCGTCCTGAGCATCATGCCGAAGCTCAAGCAGATCAATATCAGCACGTATGAAGCTGCGCTCGATATCGGCGCTTCTCCGCTGTACGCCTTTTACAAGGGAGTGCTCCCGGATATCATGCCCGGTGTG
>CANQEC010000222.1 GCA_947594335.1 uncultured Lachnospiraceae bacterium | reverse complement strand
GAGGAAACGGATGTTTTTACCCTTCTTGTCCTCGCCGCAGATAATTTGCAGGAGTTGTTTTCAGGTTCTGGCACTTCTATCGATATACCGGAAGAAGGAGAGATGATGATCATCGCTGATATGGACTGGACGATGGAAGCAGTCATGAACCTGATGAAAAACTGCATGGAACACAATAAGGGGGGAACTGTCCACTGTTCCTATTCCCAGAATCCATTGTATACGGAAATTCTGGTCTGGGATGAAGGCGCAGGGTTTGACAGAGAAGATATTCCGCATTTATTTGAACGGTTTTATCGGGGGAAAAATGCCAGTGAAGGCGGCATCGGAATTGGGCTGGCCCTGGCAAAAGACATTATTGAACGCCAAAATGGGACGATACGGGCAAAAAACAAATCCGACGGCGGAGCTTTTTTTGAAATTCGCTTTTATACCGTGTGAATTTCGTGCGAAGCACATAAAATGCGGGATGCCCTGTGGGTACAGTCACTGAGTTGTAACTTTCATTTGCTATACTGATAATTGTAAAAGCCGCAGGGATTTATTCCAGGCACAGCAAGACACAGATGCCTTTAAAAATGGGCAGGCAAAAGAAACACCGCAAGAGTGTATCTTTATGCTCAAAAATCAGGCAAACAGATGAAAGGAGAAAATCAAAATGGAAATCTTAAAATGTGAAGGGGTCAAAAAAGTATATGGCTCCGGCGGTAATCAGGTGACAGCACTTGACGGAATTGACCTATCCGTAAGCAAGGGAGAGTTTGTAGCGATCCTTGGGGCTTCCGGGTCAGGAAAGTCTACCTTGCTGCATATTCTGGGCAGCGTTGACAAACCTACCGCTGGCAAAGTGGTCATAGACGGAACGGATCTGTCCAGACTGAACCAGACACAGGCGGCAATCTTCCGGCGCAGAAAGGTCGGGCTGGTATATCAGTTTTACAATCTGATTCCCACCCTCACAGCGAAGAAAAATATTCTTATGCCTTTATCTTTGGATAAGAAAACACCGAATCAGGAATATTTTGAAAAGGTTGTGAAGTCTCTTGGAATTGCAGATAAGCTGGACGTTATGCCGAATCAGCTTTCCGGTGGACAGCAGCAGCGGGTGGCGATCGCGCGTTCTTTGATCTATCGTCCTGTCCTTCTTCTTGCGGACGAGCCGACCGGGAATCTGGATCAGAAAAATTCCAGAGAAGTGGTTGATATGCTGAAGCTCTCCAACCGCAATCTGGAGCAGACGATTCTGTTGATTACCCATGATGAAAAGGTGGCTATGGAGGCAGAACGCATCATTACGCTTGAGGATGGACGTATTATCAGTGATGAGAGGAGAAGGGCGAATGCGAAGCATTTTTAGAATGTCTTTTGATGACCTTCCGGAGCCTGTACAGGGCATGCAGTTTCAAAAAGGAGACAGTGAATATGTGGAAAGAATATTCATCAAATTATATCAAAAATAACCGATCTTCCAGTTTATCTGTTATGATTGCGGCGTTTATATCTGCCTTGCTCTTATCTTTGCTGTGCGGACTGTTCTACAATGCATGGAAATATGAAGTGGAGCGGATCGAATTGGAGGAAGGCGGCTGGCACAGCCGTTTCATCGGTGAGCTCTCTGCGGAGGATATGGAAACGATCAAAAACTTTGCAAATGTAGAGGACGCTGTGGTGAACGAGAACGGATCAAAAGGAACGGAACCGACAATAGATATCTATTTTAGCGATAAAAAGGCTGTCTTTTCAGATACGCCCCATATTGCAGAGCAGCTTGGTATCCCGCAGGACAGGATTGTTTACAATTATGAGCTTCTTGCCATGTACCTGATCCGTGATTCCAGCGATACTGCCCCGAGACTTTTGTTTCCTCTGTTTATTCTGATCACGGCAGCGGCATCTTTCTCACTGATCATCATTATCCATAATTCTTTTGCGGTATCCATGAACCAGCGGATTCATCAGTTCGGGATTTTTTCCAGCATTGGTGCTACACCAAAACAAATCCGGGAGTGCCTTTTACAGGAGGCTGCAGCACTCTGTGCGGGGCCCTTACTCGCCGGAACCCTGCTTGGCATTGCAGGAAGCGCGGGACTGCTGTATCTGGTAGACACCTATATTGGCAGCGATGTTTCGGGGCGGCACCCATTGGTCTTTGGCTATCACCCGCTGGTGTTGGCGCTGACATTGCTTGTAACAGTTATAACAATATGGATTTCCGCATGGCTTCCCGCCCGGCGGCTTAGCAGGCTCACGCCGCTGGAGGCGATTAAAAATACCGGGGAATTCCAGTTGAAACGCAAAAAAAACTCTCGTCTGCTCTCACTGCTATTCGGAATAGAAGGGGAACTGGCCGGCAGCGCACTGAAAGCGCAGAGAAAAGCGCTGCGGACTGCCTCCCTGTCGCTCATATTTTCATTCCTTGCGTTCGCGCTTATGCAGTGTTTCTTCTCCCTGTCTCAGATCAGCACAAGGGAAACCTATTTCGAGCGTTATCAGGACGTATGGGACATCATGACTACCGTGAAAGATACCGACGTAGATAATTTTGCAGAGACAACGTCTATACAGGCACTTGACGGGATTAAAAGCGCCATTGTTTATCAGAAGGTTTCCGCAAAAAGAATCATCTCCGAAGAAGAAATGAGCGAAGATATGAAGTCCTTTGGCGGATTCGCGCAGGCGCCCGCAAACTACGTGTCGCAGGTGGATGGCGGATGGCTGGTAAATGCCCCGCTTGTGATTATGGACGATCAGAGTTTTTCCGCTTATTGTGAGCAGCTTGGCATTGCGCCGCGGCTTGACGGAGCGGTGGTCTTAAATCAGATCCGTGATGTGACAAACCCGGATTTCCGGCATCCTGTTTTTATGCCTTATATAAAAGGCGAGGATACGGTAAGCGTTCTGAGACAATCTGGCAATGAAGAAGCGCCATCCGGAAATGAAACGACGGCAGAGGTTTCTGTCCTGTCTTATACGCAGAAGGTGCCTGTGTTGAGAGAGGAATACGCAAAGCTTGATTATTATGAGCTGGTGCATTTTATCCCTGTATCCTTATGGAAGGAGATCAAAGGGCAGATTGGAGGAATGGAGGAAGACAGCTACATCTGCGTCCGCGGAAAAGAAGATGCCACACTGGAGGAATTAAATACTTTACAGGATGAAATCGCACAGCTTGCAGATGGGAAATATACCATAGAGCAGGAAAACCGCATTCAGGAGTATGAAACAAACAACAGGCAGATCCAGGGGATGATGGCTATTTTTGGTGGCTTCTGTATTCTGCTTGCAATTATCGGCATTGGCAATGTATTCTCCAATGCTTTTGGATTTGTACGTCAAAGAAAGCGGGAATTTGCAAGGTATATGTCGGTAGGGCTGACACCGAAGGAACTCAAAAAAATGTTTTGCACAGAAGCGCTTGTAATCGCCGGCCGTCCGATTTTAATCAGCATTCCGATTGTGGTTGCCGCGACCGGATTCATGCTGCAGACAAGTTATATGGAAGTTGGTACTTTTTTGGGTGAAGCTCCGTTCATTCCGATTCTCTTATTTATGCTGGCCATCCTGGCTTGTGTGGCGCTGGCGTATTATCTGGCATGGCGGAATGTACAAAAAATCAGTCTGGCCGAGGTGCTGAGAGATGATACGATGATATAAACGATTCAGAAGCAGACCCGTGTAAGGAAGATTGCTGCTGGCGCAGCACACGGGCCGCGCGGCGGGCAGGAGGAAAAGCCGCCTCCTGCTCGATTCACAGGAAATTTCGTCCTGTGACACAAAAAGCCTCCGTTTATTTGCAGGGTTGACTTCCCCACGTTCTGCGCTATAATAATACCATGCACAGGATTAAAAATAAGTACGCATATTTAAGTGTGGTACTTACCAAAAGGGAAGTGATAAGATGAGCATGGAATGTATTCGGGACGCAAAACTGGAGGATACCGGCTTTAACTATACAATGTCGCTGATCCAGGGAAAGTATAAGATGTTTATTCTGTATGCTTTGGCCTGGTTTGAGGTTGTGCGCTTCAATGAGCTGAAAAGGTTTATAGGCACCATTTCCTACAAAACGCTCAGTTCCACGCTCAAAGAGCTGGAAGCAGATGATCTGGTTCATCGTGAAGAATACCCGCAGATTCCTCCAAAGGTCGAATACAGCCTGACCGAGCGCGGAAAATCTCTGATGCCGATTCTGGATCAAATGTGTACCTGGGGAGAGGAACACAGAAATATTTAAAAAATTTGCGGATTTCTGATGATACAAACGGACAGAAGGGAATTGATGTAAATGACACATGAAGAACAGAGAATATGGCTGATAGAACAGCTGCTGGCGGAAAGATCGGATGCATCTGATATAAAGATACCATCAGAAGAACAGGAACAGAAGGATCTGTTAAGAGGTCTTATGAATATTCGTATGCCTGAGCCTGTCAGTGATGAATTTTTGAAGGTTCAGGATGAATACCTGACTGCGGAAAATCAGGCAGCAGGCATAGTAAAATTGGCGGGTCTGGAGCCGATCGGAACTGATGAAAGAATCTATCTGTGGCAGGGAGATATGTCCAGGCTTGCGGTGGATGCAGTGGTCAATCCGGCTAATTCAGGATTCACGGGCTGCTATCAGTGGCTTCATTCGTGTCTGGATAAC
>CANQEC010000221.1 GCA_947594335.1 uncultured Lachnospiraceae bacterium | reverse complement strand
TTCTCTGTCGGAAGTTGTGGTACCGGTACACGGAAAAGGGAAAGTCATTGGAGTCCTCGACATCGACAGTCCGGTGGCGGCAAGGTTTACGGAGACGGACCGGAAAGGACTCGAGGAGATCGTGCGTGTACTGGAGGAAGAGCTGGCCGGGCAGATGCATCAGGAGGGGCATACTGTATCAATGCCTTTCGTATAAATAGCATAAATTTGTTAGAAAGCACTTGAATTTTATAAAAAAATATATATAATAATAGCATAAATAACAAATTTAAACCACAAACAGCATCGGAAAGATGGCAAATATGCTTATTTATTTTCAAGAAGATACAAAAAAATTATTCAAAATTCTGATTCCCGTTATTTTTCCCTTTTCGCCATCAAAGTTACACTGATTTTGAAATGAAGGAAAGCAGTGGCTTTTCTCCTTATCCCAGGGTATCGCCGTGGAAGGCATCAGGGGCTGAATCATGGATACGCTTCGGAGTGGAGACGCGCACGAATTTGAAGCGGAAAAATGCCGCCCAAGCGGCACAAATTCGGCGCAGGGAACGAGCAAAACGAAAATTGTTTTGTCGTTCCCTGTATGTACTGCTATGCTGGCGGCCTGGTTCTGCCAGCACACGGTCAGGAAAAGCGGAGAAAAAAGCAATGCTGTAAAACGGTGAGTTATGAATTTCACGGCAGGCGGCAGCACCTGCCGCAAGAACAGAATATCCGCCCGGAGACGGGCGCAGGAAGGGAGCTTTTTATTATGAAGTCATACATCAAAAATTACCCCCGCCCGCAGCTGGTCAGAAAGACATGGAAGGATCTGAACGGAAGCTGGGATTTCCTCTTTGATGATGAAAACTGTGGGGAAACAAAAAAATGGTACGCTGTGTTCCCGAAGGAGTGCCGGAAGATTCAGGTTCCGTTTACGTATGAGACAAAGGCAAGCGGCATCGCGGATACCAAAGCGCACAACCAGGTCTGGTACGAGAGAACGGTGAAGCTTGAAGAAAAAGAACTGGAGCACAGAAAAATGCTGCTGCATTTTGAAGGCTGTGATTTTCTTACGAAGCTCTGGGTGAACGGGGAATATGTGGGTTCCCACAGGGGGGCGTACGCCAGATTTTCCTTTGACGTCACCCGATATCTGAATCCCGGGGACAACCGGATCACCGTGAAAGCGGAGGATTCCACGAGCATCGAGCAGCCGCGCGGGAAGCAGAGATGGCAGAAAGAAAATTTTGAATGCTGGTATGTCCAGACAACCGGAATCTGGAAGACGGTCTGGATGGAGAGTGTCCCGGAGACCTATCTGGCCGGACTTAAGATCACGCCCGATGTGGAGAACGGGTGCATCCACCTCCAATATCAGCTGGAGGCGGAACTGCCGGATCCCGGACTGCAGGTGGCTGCGGAGATCAGTTTCGGGAATACGCTGATCCAGACTTCCGCCAAGGCGGTAAACCGCAGGACCGTCAGCGATACAGTCAGCGTCTTTTATCCGGAGGAGACTCCGTGGGGCGTTCACACATGGAGCCCCGAAAAGCCCGAACTGTATGATCTGCGGATCACGGTCACGAAGGACGGCGCACCTGTGGATGAGGTCCTGTCTTATTTTGGGATGAGGGATATCCGGATCCTCTCCGGGAATGTCCTCCTGAATGGGAAACCGCTCTACCAGAGACTGATTCTGGACCAGGGCTATTGGGAGGAATCCCATCTGACGCCGCCGGACGAAGAAGCTCTGATCGATGATATCGACAAAATTCACGCGATGGGCTACAACGGTTTGCGCAAGCACATGAAGATCGAGGACGAGAGATTCCTCTACTGGTGTGACGTGAAAGGTATGCTTGTCTGGAGCGAGATGGCCGCCACATATGAGTTCAGTGATGAGGCAGCTGCGGAGTTTACCAGGGAATGGCTGGAGATCATCAAACAGAATTACAACCATCCTTCCATTATCACATGGACGCCGTTCAATGAATCGTGGGGCATTCCGCAGGTAAAGACCTGCAGGAAACAGCAGAGCTTCACGGAGGGCATCTACTACCTGACCAAGAGCTTTGACAGCATGCGCCCTGTCATCCTGAACGACGGGTGGGAGCATACCAACTCCGATATTATTACGCTGCATGACTATGAAGAGGACGGCGATGTGCTGCTGGAGCGCTACGCAGAGCATCTGGAAGAGATCATGGACAGCCGCATTTACCACAGCGGATTTAAGAGCGCGCTGGCGGACGGCTACAGTTACCAGGGCAAACCGGTGATCATCAGCGAGTTTGGCGGGATCGCTTTTACAAGCGGTCGGGAAGGAGACTGGGGATACGGGAACATGGTGTCGACAGAAGAGGAATTTCTGAGCCGGTTTGATAAGATTACCACTGCGATTAAGAAAATCCCGTACTGCTGCGGCTACTGCTATACGCAGGTCTCGGATGTACAGCAGGAGGTCAACGGACTTCTGGATGCGGAGCATAAGTACAAGATCGCTCCGGAAAAACTGAAGGAGATCAATGAGCGGCAGGAAGGAATCCGCAAGATATAAGAAAGTGGCTTGATGGAGAATAAGAGGAAAGAAACCCTTATGAATGATATTTGGTCGAGAGTCTCCAAGGCCTGTTTGTCAGGAATTTACAGAAATTTTCAATAATAATAGTCGTTTAACGATGCGATTAGACAGGTAGTCATAAACGCCAATCAGGAAAAATTAATTTTTGAAATTCCGTGTTGAATGAGAGTGAGAAAATCACGCCGAAACAATGGCGGCGGGAGATAGAATCAGGTAAAATAAATAGTCAGAGATAAAGCAAGCCGGCTCTAATCAGCCGGCTTGTTGTAAAATCTCCCCGAGAGTTGCTCGGTTCGTATGGCATTGATGAACGCTTTCGGGTCGATTGCCTTTACGGTGTGGATCACTTTTTTGGACTCAGCACTCGAGACAACGGAATACACGACACTTCGCTGATTCTGCTCGTATCCGCCCTGGCCGTCCAGGACTGTTGCCCCGTGATGGCTGACCTGGTGAATGGCGCGGCAGACCTCCATCGGGTGGTTTGTCACGATAAACAACGTCTTCTGCTGGTACTTTTTATACAGAAGATGCATCACCTGTGTGGACGCGTACTGGAAAATGATCGAGTACAGGGCCTTGTCCCAGCCGAACAGCAACCCGGCCAGGGAGAGAATGACGATGTTGAAGCCCAGGATGATATTCCAGGAATCCATCCCCTTTTTCTCTGAGAGAAAGATCGCGATAAAGTCGGTTCCGCCTGTCGTTGCTCCCATCAACAGACAAAGGCTGATTGCAGACCCGTTGATGAGACCGCCGAACAGGCTGATCAGCAGTGTGTCATAGGTAATCGTATACTCTGGGATCAGGTCAGTCAGGACGCCGGTCAGCAGGATGACGACGCAGGAGTAGATCGTAAATTTCCTGCCGATAAAGCGGAATCCGATGAAGATCGGAACCGCGTTGAGCAGCAGGCTGACTGGAGTGTACGGAAGCCGGATATGAAAGAACATTTTGGCGGCCCTCTGGATCAGGACCGTCAGGCCGGTCACCCCGCCGGGGTACAGGCCTCCGGTTCGGACAAGCGTTGCAATATTGGCAGCCATGATGGCGGCCGCCACACAGATCACAGCGAATCTTTTCCCATCTTCTTTAAATGTGAATTTCAATGGGTTCCTCCTTTCGTATGGCTGGAACGGCCCGTCTCCAAGACAGATGCCGGGCCGCTGCGGATACCGGATACCGGGATTTCAGGCGCTGCCGCCAGGCGGCAGAATTCTGGGCAGCCTGTGGCCATATCGCTATTATATTCGCTGGATGGAGTATTTGCAACAGATCTTTTTTCTGTTTTGGGAGATCCCTTTTATATAAAGTCAAATTAAAAACTCAAACTTCCCACATAAAAAATGGGGCTCGCACTTTGAAAAATCAATACTTTAGTCCATAAAATAGCATCAGGCGGCTGCGTTGGCTCCCTGCAGCATATCCTGCATATACTTGGGGAGATGGCCAATAAAGCTGGCCGTAAATTCTGCCAGCTGTCCCTTGGTCCTATGTCAAGAAAAAGTACAAATTAAATGTGTCCATTTTGCCATGTTAAATATTATGTCAACTCCATTGGAGCCGCAGATTTTTCTTCCATCTTTTTCAGGTATTCTTCTTCATACCGGCTAGGCGGAAGATACCCGCAGTGGCTGTGGATCCTCACGGTATTATAAAATGTTTCAATATATTCGAATACAAGCCTGTACGCGTGATCATAATCGATGATCCTGAATCGGTTCAGCCATTCCCTCTTTATAAGCGCATGGAAGGATTCGATGCACGCGTTATCCCAGGGGCATGCCTTCCGGGAATGACTGTTTTCCATCTCCATGGTCACCTCCCTGAATTTTTCCGACACATACTGGCTCCCGCGGTCAAAATGGAACACCAGAGGTTTTGTCACATGTCTTGCTGACTTTGCTTTCTCCACGCAGGAGACCACATGGCATGTCTCCAGAGTTGTGCTGAGCACCCAGGCAATGATCTTCCTGGAATACAGCTCGAACAGGCTGTTATCAACGACAAAAGCATTAATGAAACAGTATAAATCCCCCAGCGGAGCTGGGGAGACTAGCGGACGCAAGTGGCGATAAACGGAGTACCAAAA
>CANQEC010000220.1 GCA_947594335.1 uncultured Lachnospiraceae bacterium | reverse complement strand
AACGATATTGAAGAAGCAGAACCTGATGAGTGGGATTTGAAAATGCTTCAGGAAATTGCCAGTGACCCGGAATGTCGTGAATTTGTTTCCTCTGAAGAAGCCATGAAAGAGCTTGGCCTTTGATCCCCACCGAAAGCAAAACCGCCCGGCGTCCCCACGCCGAACGGCTTCACATAGATCATATACGCACCCAGAGGATGTGTATAATCATCCCTAGACAAGAAGATTATACCACAAAGAATTTGCAAAACCGCCCGGTGCGCCAACACCGAACGGCTTTACATAGATCACTATACAGGCTCAGGAGCCGGTATAATCACCTGTAGACAACCAGATTATACCACAATCCTCCTGGGCGTGTACAGCCCTTATTTTTATGCTCAGAAGGAGGAAATTTTATGGCAAAGGCGAAAAAACTGCCGTCAGGAAGCTACAGATGTCAGGTTTATGACTACACTGACGCAAATGGAAAGCGACACTACAGATCATTTACTGCGCCCACCAGAAAGGAGGCTGAGCTGCAGGCGGCGCAGTACGCTCTCAGTAAGACAACTGCAAATACAGTAAAACATGGATTGACACTTGCGGAAGCCATGGATGAATATATTGCAATAAAAAGCAACATACTTTCCCCGTCCACGGTCCGTGGTTATGTCCAGATGAAAAATAATGCCTACGGAGATCTGCTTTCAGTAAAAATCGAGAAGCTGACAAGCATCATGATTCAGCGCTGGGCGAACGCATACGCAGTAAAGCACTCCCCAAAATCTGTTAAAAATGCTCATGGCTTTCTCTCGACCGTCCTGCACTCTTATCTGCCCGACGCAAACTTTAAAACCACTCTGCCCGGGAAAGTTCGCCATGATCTGCACGTACCAAACGACGATGATATTAAAAAGTTGATAACATATTATTCCGAAACAGATAGGGACATGATGATTGCGTCCTGTCTGGCTGCGTTCGGGACGCTGCGCCGATCAGAGATCTGCGGCCTGACTGCGGATGATGTAAACGGAAATACATTGCACATTCGACGGGCCCGCGTAAAGGATGAGCATAATCAGTTTGTAATCAAGCAATTTCCGAAAAACTATTCTAGTGCAAGGGATGTCGTTATGCCAGGTTTCGTCATCGAAATGCTCCCGCCAAACGGAGATCTTGTAAGGCTCAATCCGAATCAGGTTACACTTAGACATGTGAAGGCTGTGTCTGTGCTTGGGATCCCAAAGTTTAGATTTCACGATCTGCGGCACTATGCCGCCAGCATCATGCACGCGCTCGGGATCCCGGACCAGTACATCATGGAGCGCGGCGGGTGGTCTTCTGATAAAACACTGAAAGATATATACAGGGGAACTATTGATGACTACAACCTGAAATTTCAGAAGGTCGCTCTATCGCATTTTGAAGATATGCAACACGAAATACAACACGAAAAAGAAAAAGTCCAGTAAACACTGGACTTTTCGACAGCAGATAACGGGAATCGAACCCGCCTCTCCAGCTTGGGAAGCTGGCGTTCTACCGATGAACTATATCTGCGAAACTATTGTTATTCTAACACATAATTTCAAAAAATCAAGAACTAATTTAAAAAATCGGGTGGAAGGCGGTTTTACCCTCCTGCCCGATTGATCCTTTATGATCCGGCCGCCGTCTTATCCTTATCCTGGAAACGGATTTTCGTCCCGCGGGTATCCCTTGATGCCGTCCGCAGCCTGCTGATGCAGACCTTTTTCTCATGGTACAGAACTTCCTGATTTTCTCCGCCTTCAATCCAGTACACATACGCCACTTTATCTTTCGGCCCGAGTTTTATGCCCCGCACACCGACTGCGCCTTTCTTCTTGAACGGAATTTCGGATACGGCAAAGCGCAGAAAATACCCTTCCTTCGTCGCAAGCACGATATGCGCATTTTCAGCGGCGGCATGAATTTCGATCACCTGATCTCCGTCAGAGAGCTTTGTCGCGGCCGTCGTGCGTTTGGAAACATCAAACTCAATGCCCTGAACCTGCTTAAGCATCCCCTGCGCGGTCACAAAAGTCAGCGCCGTGTCCCGGATATCATTTAAAGGATACACTGCGGCAAAATTCTCCGCGCTGCTGTCATAGTTGCAGAGATTGTCCAGCGGTGTTCCTCTGTCGCGAAATTTTCCATGCGGTACGTCCGCCACACGGAGCAGATGCATTTTCCCGCTGTCCGTAAACACGCACACCTTGTCCGTATTCAGACAGCGCAGCACAAAACGGCTCTCCGAATCCGCCGCCTCGCGGTTCCTCTCATAGGTCTGTTCCTCGACAGTGCGCACATACCCGAAACGGTCCATCAGAAATACGACCGGCATTTCTTCAGTCTTCTTCTCCTCAAGAATCACCTCGCCCGCATTTTCAAGCGCCGTCCTCCTCGGACGGCCGAATTCCTTCTTATAAGAATCCAGCTCTCTGATGATAACCTTCGCCATGGAACCGTAATTGTTCAGGATATCCTTATAATTCGCAATATTCGCCAGCGTCTCCTCATGTTCTTTCATCAATACCTCGATCTCGAGGCCAATCAGCTTATAGAGACGCATATCAAGAATCGCGTTTGCCTGAATCTCCGTGAAGCCAAGCTTCGCCGCCTGTTTTCTCGAGCGTTCGGATTTGAAACGGATTCCCTCCGTTTTACCGTTTACAAGACATTCTTTTACCTGTTCGCGGCTTCTGCTTCCGCGCAGGATCTCAATGATCAGGTCGATCACATCGCAGGCCCGGATCAGGCCTTCCTGCACTTCGCGTCTGTGCTCTTCCTTTTCAAGAAGATTTCTGTATTTTCTTGTCGTTATCTCAAAAAGAAAATCTATGTGGTATTCCAGGATCTGCCGCAGACCCAGCGTCTCCGGCCGCCCCTGCGCCACCGCGAGCATATTCACGCCGAATGTATCCTCAAGTCTCGTCTTTTTGTAGAGGAGATTCTTAAGCTGTTCCGTATCAGCGCCTTTGCGCAGTTCGAGCACGATCCGTATTCCTTCTTTTGAGGACTGGTTCGAGATATCTGTGATATCCGTCGTTTTCCTGGATTCAACCAGTCCGGCCACATCATTGAGAAACTTTCCGATATTGGCTCCGATCATCGTGTACGGTATCTCCGTGATGACCAGGCGCTCTTTTCCGCCTTTGACCTTTTCAGTCTCAACTTTGCCCCGGATCCGTATCTTCCCCTGTCCGGTCCGGTAGATCTCGGCAAGTTCCGCCTGATTTACGATAATACCGCCCGTCGGAAAATCCGGTCCCTTAATATAATCCAGCAGCTCTTCAGAAGAAATCTGATTATTTTTGATCATGGCCTTCACGGCGTCAATCGTCTCAGCCAGATTATGCGGCGGAATGCTTGTCACCATACCGACCGCAATCCCGTCCGCACCGTTTACGAGAAGGTTCGGTATTTTCACGGGAAGGACAAGGGGCTCTTTCTCCGTCTCATCAAAATTCGGTCCGAAATCAACAACCTCTTTATCAAGATCAGCCAGAAACGCTTCCTGCGTAATCTTCTGCAGCCTTGCTTCCGTATAACGCATGGCGGCAGCCCCGTCGCCTTCGATCGAACCGAAATTCCCGTGTCCGTCAACAAGCGCGGCGCCTTTCTTAAAGTCCTGCGCCATCACAACAAGCGCTTCATAGATCGAACTGTCCCCATGCGGGTGATATTTGCCCATCGTATCTCCGACGATACGGGCGCATTTGCGGTACGGCCTGTCATAACGGATCCCCAGCTCATACATATCGTACAGCGTCCTGCGCTGCACAGGCTTTAAGCCGTCCCGGACATCCGGGAGAGCTCTCGAGATAATAACGCTCATGGCGTAGTCGATATACGACTTCTGCATGATGTCGGAATACTCCGCGCGGATAATTTGTTCTTCCATAAAGATAATCCTTTCCAGGGAAACACTGATTCAGGCGTTTCCGGCGCCTGATCCGCACCGCAAAGCGGCGGCTTCTTTGGCAAATCCATGCGTATTCTGCCGGCAAAAGTCAGACATCCAGCAGCGCGTCCTGCGCGTGCTCATAGATAAATGCCTTGCGCGGAGGAACCTCTGTTCCCATGAGCATGCTTGTAATATTCGATGCAATGCGGGCGTCCTCAATCTCAACAAGCTTCAGTATGCGGGTCGCGGGATTCAGCGTTGTCTCCCAGAGCTGATCCGCGTCCATCTCTCCGAGGCCCTTGTAGCGCTGAAGCGTAAAAGAGCCTTTGTGCGTCTTCCGGTACTTCTCAAGGGCTTTATCATCGTAGAGGTACGTCTCCTTCCCGCGTGCGGGAACCGCTTTGTAAAGAGGCGGCATTGCGATATACACATGGCCTTCATAGATCAGTTCCGGCATAAACCGGTAAAACAGCGTCAGCAGCAGCGTACTGATATGAGCGCCGTCCACGTCCGCATCCGCCATGATAATGATTTTATTATAACGGAGCTTCGTGATATCAAAATCATTGCCGTACCCTTCCGAAAAGCCGCATCCGAACGCATTGATCATCGTCTTTATCTCGGCATTGGCAAGAACCTTGTCAATGCTTGCCTTCTCCACATTCAGAATTTTCCCGCGGATCGGGAGAATTGCCTGATAATTCCTGTCCCGCGCCGTCTTTGCGGAACCTCCCGCCGAATCTCCCT
>CANQEC010000219.1 GCA_947594335.1 uncultured Lachnospiraceae bacterium | reverse complement strand
TCGAAAAGCTTCTCCTCTTTTCTGATATCCGGCTCACCGTTCTTGCTGTTCGGCAGTCTGTCCTTATTTTCCCCGCCCGGCATATCCCCGTTATCCTCTGACAGCCTGTTGCGCAGAAACACAGCAAAGTCTTTCACATATTCTTTCAGTTCCATCCCTCTGCGGCAGACCAGATAAAAATATCGGGAGGACAGCTCCTCCGGCAGTGAAAAGACAAGCAGTTTCCCATCCTCCTGCGCCGTTCCCACCGCCCGTCTCGACATGATTGAAATCGCGAAACCGCCGACTACCAGATTCTTGACCGCCTGCTGATCGTTAATGCGGAGCACCACGTTCAGATCTTCTTCCTCCACTCCAATCCCGTCCAGAAAGCTCTCCGCAATCCTCTGGCTGCCGCTCCCCTCTTCCCTGAGGATGATCGGACACTGCAGCAGCTCCATAATCGGAGATTCCGTCCGCTCTTTCAAACCCAGAAAATAATCATTATACGGAGTGACAATCACCATGTGATCTTTGCAGAGCCTGGAGCAGACAAACTCCTCCTCATCCGGCTGCATACCGATGACCCCCAGATCGCACACGCCGTCACGCAGCTTCGACAGAATCCCCTGGCTGTCATTCTGATAGACAGAAAAGCGGACGCCGGGTTTGCTGCGCCGGTACTGAAGCAGGATCTTTGGCAGGACATAGGCGGAAGGGATCGTCGAAGCTCCGATATGGATGATCTGATCCCGGTTCTTCCGGACATTCTCCATCATCCGGCTGCGGATCTTCAGAATGTCCAAAGCATATTCGTAAAGTTCCTGCCCCCGCGGCGTCGGCTGCACCGTCCTTGTGGACCGGACAAGCAGCTGTTCCTGCAGCTCCTCCTCGAGGGCCCGGATATGGCTGCTGATCGTCGGCTGCGAAACAAAATTCTTCTCCGCAGCCTTCGTAAAACTTCTGTATTTTACAACGGAGACGAACGCCTCCAACTGTCTGAATTCCATACTGTTTCCTTATCATCTTCACATCAGCGCCGCACCGATCGCTCCGGCATACTGGGCAAGCTCATGCGTGCGCACCGGCATCTCCAGATAATGCTCCAGCGTCACCCGGAAAATCTCAAACCTGGCAAGTCCGCCGCTGAAAAACACTTCGCCCCGCAGCTTCATTTTTCTGGCAAAGTAAGCGGTCCGCCTGCAGATTGCATGGATCATACCCAGGGCGATATCTCCTGGTTCGACTCCCTTTGCCAGCAGGCTGACGATTTCGCTTTCCGCAAACACCGTACACATGCTGGATATGCTGGCCGGCTCTCTTCCCGCAGCGAAAGTATCCACCTCTTCCAGCGGCACCTCAAGCGTGCGCATCATCATCTCAATGAAACGCCCCGTCCCAGCCGCGCATTTGTCATTCATCAGGAAATCCGCCACCTGGCCGCGCTCATCCAGCAGGATCGCCTTGCAGTCCTGCCCGCCGATATCTATCACTGCCTGTATGCCCGGGCTCAGCCACGCCGCACCTTTCGCATGGCAGGTGATCTCCGTCACTTTTTTATCCGCCTCCGTCAAAAGCTTCCGCCCGTATCCGGTCGCCACAATCCGATCCGCGGTCTCCGCGTGCAGGGACCGTCTGATCTTCTGAATGCTTTCAGCCGGCTTCGCTGAGGTCGGAAGCAGCAGATAATCCGTGATTCTCCCGTCCTCCATCACAACGCCCTTCGTCGTGGTGGAGCCGGAGTCAATTCCAATATTTCTCATAAACAGCTCCTACAGCATCTCTATAAAAGCGGCCATTCTGGTATTCAGCTGCTCAATATCGCTGGTCGAATAGTCCACCTCAAGAGACATATACGGCAGATGGAATTCCTCTGTCACAAGGCGCTTCACTCCGATTGTCTCCACATTATACGTATGACATGCCTGCAGCGCCACATCCACCACCGCGTCGACATGGTATTCCGGAATCAGACGGCGCAGCAGATCGAAACGATGCGGATTCGGCGACATGCAGGAGCAGCCGATATTCAGATAGCGTCTGGCGAGCGCGTCGTATACATCCGGATTGCTCTCATCCACCAGCTCGTCCACCGATTTGACTCCGCAGCAGTTTTCATAGACAACCACCACGCCGCCATTGTCCTCGATCGCTTTGACCACCTTTGAGGCGGCTCCCTGAATCGGAGACCCTGTGATCAGGATACGCGGGCGCTTCTCAATGTGCTTTCCCTCGTCATATTCTTTCTGGATACGCTCTGCCAGAGTATATAATTCCTTTATTGATTCTTCCTTGTCAAATTTAAACTGCGCGCCGGTCAGCACGTTCAGCAGATCCATTCCCAGCATGGGCGCCGGATCCTGCTTCATCAGTCCGTAAAGATTTTTCAGGGCCTCTCTCTCCCGATTCCGGACCCGAATTGCCTCCCGAATCTGATCTTCCGTGATCGTCACCTCAAATTTTTCCTCCAGAACCTTCTGGAAGCGGATGATCTCCTTCCGGTACGCCGCATAGCCGTCCTCCGTCTGGCGGTGAGGCAGTTCCATCACATAGACTGGCTTGAAATCCGCAAGATATTCGTACATCTTTTTCTTTCCGTCGCAGGTCGTCTCTCCCACCACGAGATCCGAAAAATAAAAGAACGGACATTTATCCGTCTTCGCGAACCCATAGCTGGATTTGATCAGCGGACAGAGATTCCGCGGGAGATCCATTTCCGCGTCCGGAATCGTCTCATCCGACGTCGAACAAAGCCCTACCACGGCGGCTCCCATGGCAGCCGGGAGCTCCTGGGGCAGAAACGTACAGAACACTCCCACAATGGGAACCCCTTTATCCTTCAGCTGTTTAATATTCAAAAAAGAATTTTTCCTCTGTTCGGCAAATTCCTCAAATATTTCCGGCAGCTCTTTGATCAGTTCCATTTCTTACTCCTCCTTTATATCTGATCCGGGCCGTCTGCGGCCCCTTCTAGTATAAAAGATTCACAAAGAAATTGACCAATCGTTTATTCTTATAATTAATGTAATTTATTTGATTTATCTATAAATCAGCTTTTACCGCAGAATCAGCGCCGCGTTTCTTCCCCCAACGCAGATAGAAATAAATCACTTCCGTGATACAGCAGGCCGTCCATCCCACCGGATAGCTGAAGCCTACCAGACGCTCTGTATTGCTGATGAAGCGCGTCATCACAAACAGATAGATCTGCCTTACCAGGGCAAAATTCACCAGCATGATCACCATCGGCCCGGTGGAATCCCCGCGTCCGCGCAGCGCTCCCGCCAGCGTGTGATTCACGCAGTTCAGAAGCATGAAAAAGACGTTCGTCTGCAAAAACATCGCCCCGTAGCGGATTACCTCGGCGTCACCGGTAAAAATTCCGGTAGCCGGAGCCGCAAAGAAAAACAGAAATACGGCGATCACTCCCGTAATCCCTACTGTGAGCGCAATCGACTGCACTGTTCCCTGATTCACGCGGTCATTTTTTCCGGCGCCGATATTCTGCCCCACAAAGGTTGTCGCGGCCTGCGACATGCTCTGCATAGGAAGCATAATAAACATATCCAGCTTGTTGTAGCAGCTCCAGCCGGCCATGCAGGCGGAACCAAAGCTGTTGATGTAGGACTGCACAAACACGTTGGAGAAGCTCGTGATCACAGCCTGCACGCCCGCCGGCAGGCCAATCGTGAAGATCTGCTTCAGGACAGACAGATCGCACCCCAGATCTTTCCAGGAAAAACGATAAACGTCCTTTGTCCTGACGAGAAGCACCAGGATCATTCCCGCCGAAATGAACTGGGAGATGATCGTAGCATAAGCCACACCCGCAATTCCGGCGTGGAAAACGAGCACGAACAGCAGATCCAGAATTACATTTACAATGCTTGTGAAGATCAGAAACAGCAGCGGTCTCCTGGTATCCCCCACGGCCCGCAGAATCCCGCTTCCCATATTATAAATAAGAAGCCCCAGCATGCCCGCGAAATAAATTCTCAGATAGATGGTCGCCGCATCCATGACATCGTCCGGCGTGGACATGAAAAGCAGCATGGGATGCACCATCAGAACGCCGACAACGGTAAACAGAACGCCGCACACAAGCGTCACGAAGATCGTCGTCTCCACCGCGGTATGCAGCCAGTCGTACTCTTTCGCCCCGTAATAGCGGCTGATCACCACGCCGGCCCCGATGGACACGCCGTTAAAAAAGAACACAAGCATATTGACGATTGTCGTGGTGGAACCTACCGCCGCCAGCGCTTCCTTTCCCACAAAATTTCCGACCACCAGGGAATCCACTGTATTGTACATCATCTGAAACAGATTGCCGATGATCAGCGGAACAGAAAACTGGACCAGCAAAAGGATAATGTTTCCGGTGGTCATATCCTTCGCGGACGTTTTTTCTTTTGTCTGCATAAAGCATCCTCCCCAACTGAATTTTTCTGACTGAATCTGTTACTATAATAGGGCAAAAAAAGAAAACCTTCAAGATGTTCACTTCCCAATGTCGTTAAGTTTATGATTCCGGACGCCGCAAAAGTGTTTTATAGCCAGCAGGGGCTGCCAGATGGCAGCCCCCTTTCCCGTTTTTCAACATTATCTGCTGCGCAGCCTCACCACGCAGACCGCTCCTAGAACAGACCGGAAATCTTTCCTGTCGCGTCCACATCGATGCGCTCCGCCGCCGGTACCTTCGGAAGTCCAGGCATCGTCATGATCTCGCCCGTCAGCGCTAC
>CANQEC010000218.1 GCA_947594335.1 uncultured Lachnospiraceae bacterium | reverse complement strand
ACAGCGCGGAATCCGAACCTCTGCGATCCGAATCCGCGCCGTAACCTGCGGTTAGTGGGACTCGAACCCATACGCCTTCCGGCACAGGAACCTAAATCCTGCGCGTCTGCCAATTCCGCCATAACCGCACGGCCAGAAACAGCAATTTTGCTTATTATCATACAACGTTTTTCCGGTTTTTGTCAATTTATTTTCCGGAAATACGCCGCCGTTTCCAGACAATTTATTTCTATTTGGATGCATAATTTTTCTTTTTTCATTATTTGACGTCCTTTTCCCTGACGTGATACAATGACTCATCAGGCAAATCACGCAGACGGATTTCTGTCTGATTAAAAATGAAAACGGAGGAATACGCTATGACATACGAGATTATTCAGATGGACAGCCAGACCTGGCGCGTAGAAGACCAGGGTGTACGGTTCTTCCTGCTTGTCGGAGACAAAGAAGCTCTTCTGATCGACAGCGGCATGAACATACATAACGCAAAAGAGATCGCGCAGTCTCTGACTTCTCTGCCGGTTCGCCTGCTGAATACACATGCGGACCCGGATCATATCGGAAGCAACCAGGAATTTGACACCGTCTATATGCATCCGGCCGAACTCTCAAATTATTACAAAGCCCAGAAGCGGACGGGCAGCATCACCCCCGTATGGGACGGAGATATCATCGATCTCGGAAACAGACCGCTGCAGGTGATCTCCCTGCCTGGCCATACTCCGGGAAGCATTGCCCTCCTCGATATCACTCGGCGGACACTTATCAGCGGCGACCCGGTGCAGGACGGGAGTATTTTCATGTTCGGCATTCAGAGGGAAATTCACGCTTATCTTCACAGTCTGGAAAAGCTTGAAAAGTACACCGACAAATTCGACCAGATCTATCCATCCCACGGAACGATCCCGGTTATGCCTTCTTTGATCGGAGAACTTTACACCGCGGCCAAGAAGATACTCGCAGGAGAAATTGTTCCGACAGAAGAGAACATTTTCGGCGCTCCCGTCAGGAAATACAAGACCGAAGCGGCGGTATTTCTGATGGACTGATGCAGCAGATTCCGGCAAGTAACAAGTTTTCTTTGTAATAACCAGATGACCAGATTTCCAGATTGTCGAATTGTGGAAGATATGATATACTCAAATACGGCAGTCGTGTTACAGGGTGGCTGACCTCTATTCTATATGCATAGAATGGGGGTGATGCTAATGAAGAACAGGTTCAGCTTCAGTGATCTGATGCAGTTCGGCATATTCATTTTAGCATTGCTGACATTCATTTATATGATTTGTCACTGATGTTTTAAAGCACAGCAAAACCGCCCTGAACTTGACCGAGATGGGCGGCTTTGCTACTCAAACAGGTCAACCACCTTGTGGACGGCTGCCTTTTCGTATGTTTAATATACCATATCCGGCACACTGATTCAAGCGGAAATTTCCTGAAATTTTCCTCAGATATAAGGCTGAAATAAAAAGCCTGACTCTTCTCTCAAAGAATCAGACTTTTCAGCACCCTTTAAAACCAAGGCTTTCAGATACATCCAACATGGAGATAGGGGGACTCGAACCCCTGACCTATGCGTTGCGAACGCATCGCTCTCCCAACTGAGCTATATCCCCAGGTGAGTGGAAGCAAGGAGGCTCGAACTCCTGACCTCTCGCGTGTGAGGCGAACGCTCATCCCAGCTGAGCTATGCTTCCATCCGAAAGACATTATAGCATTAATTTTGAAAATTTCAATAGTTTTTTTCAAAAAAGCAAAAATTTTGTTTTCTCACAACTATTCCTGCAGGACTTTTTTCTTTAAGCCAGGCGGTTTTTTATATACCCCGCCGCTTTATGTACCGCATCTCTCAGCAGATATATAAGGAAGGACACCGCAAACGCGCAGAGAAATACCGTCGGAACCACCACCGGATAATATTTCCAGCGGTCCGCAATATCCGGAATGCGCGTAAGAAACTCCGCATAAATGATCTTGTCAAAAATCCAGGAAAGCAGGTACAGCCCGAGCGAGACGCGCGAAATCTGAATCAGAGCTTTCTGAATCAGGCGCGGCCACCGGTCAGGATGCAGATGCAGCAGGAATATGAACAGCAGCGACGCTGTGATCAGATTCTCCCCTCCCCAGGTACTGTTCGATCCCCAGACAAAATTCTGACCGTCGCTCCGGTAAAAATTATAAGTGCCGAATGCCAGAACCGCCAGGGCAAACAGCAGAAGATTTTTCCAGCGGGACAGTCTGCAGCCGTACTCGCGCAGGTACGCTCCAATAAAATAATAAGTGATTGGATACATTCCCGTGAAAAAGCTGGGAATCAGCTTTGTATAAGTCGTCGAAAGAGACGGGGAGGCCCACCAGCCCTCTGTCACGAGGTCAAAGTTATTCAGAAGCTTGGGCAGCATGGTCAGAAAAATCATGGTCAGAATCAGGATCTGCTTCTTTTTCTTTCCCGAAGTTTCCAGTGTTTCTCTGTCGTCTGCTCCGTTTCCTTTGGAGTTTCGTCCGACGTACTGCTGCCTGCTTCCTTCAGGCTCACAGTCGGCGGCTTTCGTCTCCCCTGTTCCATCAAGGCTGTGGTAAGCACCGTTCAGAAACGGAATGATCAGAAACAGGCCGATATACATCTCAATGTACCACGCGTAATTTGCTCCGGAGAAATCAAGAATTGCGAACAGCGCGCTTTTTAAGGTCACCTCCTGTCCCTGCGCGTACTTTTTAAACAGAAGGCAGGCGATGCTTGCCAGCACATAAATCTCAATTGTCTTCCAGATCCCTTTGTAATATCCTCTCGTCAGCTTTTTCTGCCACATCAGATAGCCGGTCAGAATCATGAACAGCGGCACACAGACCATAAAGCAGGCGCGCATGAGCGACATGATATACATATCCGTTCCGACTGTCGGAAAATAATAAAATCTGGAATTCAGAAGAAAGTGCACGGAGATCACGCTGTATACCGCCGCGCAGCGGATCAGATCCGCGTTCAGGTCGCGTTTTCTCTGTCCGGATCTGCTCTTTTTTGTACCGCGTTCGGATTCCTTCGGGCTGTCTGTCATTTTTTCATGTTCGCTCTCATTTTCTTTCAGACTGCATTTTTCCATTTCTTCAGAACACATCCTTCCGTTTCCTTTTTATTATCGGGAGCTACTGCTTACTCTCGCTCATGGGAACCTGTATTCCCTCTCCTGTCACGATCCGCGCTTTCGGATAGATCCGCTCCATGCGCTCATCCGGAAATCTTTCGTCCAGATACTTTTCCGCCCTCGTCCCTGCCGGTACTCCGTTATACCTGTCGGAGTATCTCTCAAGAGCCGCAGATGACATGGAAATATCAAACAGCATAAACAAGATCATACACCAGGTCAGGGCGGGTCCGATCTTCTTTGGAATCTTCTCGATCAGCGCCGATAAATGCGGGTAGATCCCTTTCAGCCAGATCACGGCGACAATTCCCCAGAAAAAACAGTACAGCAGGTTTACCCGCCCGCCAAGATTAAACGGGATAGCGCTGTAATCCCAGAAAACCGTCCCAAACACAAGCTCTGTAAAGACGCTGCACAGATATTCATATGCACCTCCGAGCACGGTTCCATACACAAATATGTAACGGTCGTTTCTTTTTCTGTATTTATACAGCATAGCGGTCAGCATTGCGCAGCCGAACCCCCAGATGATGCTGAACGGTCCGTAAACCACACTGCTGCGGCTCATCCAGAAACCCATTGTCAGGCGGCAGAATACCACTTCCACCAGATCGCCCAGAAAGGCCCCGATAAAAAACAGACCGGCAAGCTTGTAAAAGCAGCAGCCCTCCGCAAACCTTGTTCCGACCGCGCCGCCTTTTTCCGCCCTCTCTTCCAGAATCTTTTCCGTCTGGATATTTGGATAGGTTTTTTCCAGACGGCGCCTGACATGGCGTGTAATCGCATTCCCGAAGTTCATCGAGAGCTGGTGCATATTCTCCGCCATATTTTCAAACTGCTGGATCTTGATTCTCCATTTCCAGACGACAGTGAGTACGCAGAACAGATCGATCATCACACAGCCGCCAAGTATGAGCAGCAAAATCAATCCGAGCTTCTCCGGCAGAAAAGAACAGAGCTTCCGGATCAGCGGATTTCCGAGCCACAGCACGAAAATGCTGCCAAAACCCGCCCCGAGAGCCATCGGAATGCTCACGTATCCGCCCTCTGTAAACGAGATAAGACTTCGTAAACGGATTTTGTCCCCTGGCGGGGACGCATCCGGCTGGACTCCCTCAGGACCGGCCTTTGTGCCGCGGACACAGCTTTCCTCATCATTCTTTTGCATAAACAGAATCCGTCTGGATTCCCACCATTTCCGGCGGAAGATCCTCTCCAGGATTACCCCGGTCAGAGCGGTCAGCACCGCGCAGATGACCATGCCTCCGATAAACAGAAAAACAAAATGTTCTTTCAGATCCGGCAGAAAAATACTGAAGCATACAGCGATCACGCCGTAGATCGGGCAGAGCGGCAGATTCAGGACCCCGGCATTCACAAAGGTCCTGCGGCGTACCGCAGCCAGCGCCACTCCCTGACACCAGCCCGCGAAAGAATAGATAAAAAAGAACCAGCCTAATTCATAAAATGTATACTCCATGACTTCCTCCATGTCCGCTATTGTAGCAGAAACCTGCTAATTATTCAATTTGATAAACTGATATTTTTCTTAATATTCTCTGCCAAAAAATTCCAAAGTATGT
>CANQEC010000217.1 GCA_947594335.1 uncultured Lachnospiraceae bacterium | reverse complement strand
GCCTTCGCCATCGCAAATTCATAGCAGCCTCCCTGGAAATGGTCGTGGCTGAGGATCGATCCGCCCACGATCGGAAGATCCGCGTTCGACCCCACAAAGTAATGCGGGAACTGCCGCACGAAATCGAGGAGCTTCGCGAACGTCGCGCGCTCGATCTTCATCGGCGTGTGCTGCGAATTAAACACGATGCAGTGCTCATTGTAATAGACGTACGGGGAATACTGGAATCCCCATCTGCTGCCGTTGATCGTGACCGGAATGACCCGGTGATTCTGGCGCGCCGGATGGTTCAGCCTGCCGGCATATCCCTCGTTTTCCATGCAGAGCAGACATTTCGGGTAAGAAGTCTGCTTTGCCATCCTGGCTGCCGCGATCGCCTTCGGATCTTTCTCCGGCTTCGAGAGATTGATCGTGATGTCCAGCTCGCCGTACTGTGTGGGCGCCGTCCATTTCCGGTCGCGCGCGATCCGGTAGCGGCGGATATAATCGGTATCCTGGCTGAATTTGTAATAATAATCCGTCGCCTTCTTCGGGTCTTCCCGGTACAGCGCGTTAAACCTGCGGATCACACTGGAAGGCCGATCCACGAGAAGGCTCATAACCTTCGTATCAAAAAGATCCCGGTATCCCACGCTGTTCTCCTCCAGGATCCCCTGCTCATAGGCGTAATCGCAGATGCCTCCGAGAATCTGTTCCAGCTGTCCGGTTATCTCTGCTTTCTCCATACCGTTCCCTGCAGGAGAAGCTTTCTGCCCTTCAATCGTGCCATCCTGCCCGTTCCCGCACTCCCCGGCGGACGAGTCCGCGCATGTACAGCCGTCCGCGCTTTGTTCTCTGGCGAACGCGAGCATGGCCGCCTCCGCCTCCTCGTCAAGCGCGTCGATTTTCAGCAGCTCCAGCAGACGGTTCGCTGTATACAGCACATCCTCCTGCTCAATCAGCCCCACCGCCAGACCATACTGCACCAGACGGGTAATATTTTCCTGAATAAAATCCATTTGTACCTCCTGCCGCATTTCTTCCGTTTTTAATCCCCTTTTCCTTTTCCGCTCCCGCCTATTTACAGCTTCTGCGGGCCGCCTCCGGCTTCCACAACATAGAAATCGGCTTTAAGCCCTGTTTTCTCATTATATTCTTTTCCAACATTCCTGATGAAGGAATCGACGGCCTCACTTTTTACGATGCTGACCGTGCAGCCTCCAAAGCCCGCCCCTGTCATGCGGGAACCGATCACGCCGTCCTCCTTCCAGGCAGCCTCGACCAGCGCGTCCAGCTCGGCCCCCGTCACTTCATAATCATCCCGAAGCGATACATGGGACTCGTTCATCAGCTTCCCGAAATCGTCCAGGCGGCCTTCCTTCAGCGCCGTCACCGCGCGGAGCGTCCTCTGGTTCTCGCTGACGGCATGGCACGCGCGCCGGATAAGAACCGGATCCTTGATCACATCCTTATATTTTTCAAACTGCTCCTCGTCCAGCTCGCACAGATGGGAAATGTTTACAACAGACATCAGCTTCTCAAGGGCCGCCTCGCACTCGCCCCGGCGCTCATTGTATTTGGAATCGGTCAGGCCGCGCCTTTTGTTCGTGTTGGCGATCACGATCTTCGCCCCGTCAAGGCTCAGCGGCGCGTACTCGTACTCCAGCGTATCCGTGTTGAGGAAGATCGCCTGATCCTTCCGGCCCATCGCGATCGCAAACTGATCCATAATACCACAGTTGACGCCGTTGTAATTCTGCTCCGAATACTGTCCGAAACGCGCGAGCATCTGATTTTTAACGTCAAACCCGTACAGATCCCTCAGGATTGCTCCCACCAGCACCTCAAGGGAAGCTGACGAGGAAAGGCCCGATCCGCTTGGGATATTCCCGTAAATGACGAGATCCAGACCGCAGTCCAGCTTCATGCCAAGGCCGTCAAACGCCCAGATCACTCCCTTGGGGTAATTCGTCCAGCCCGCCTCCTGGGACGGGACCAGATCGTCCAGGCTGCTCTCAACCACACCGCGCCTGTCAATATTCATTGAATAAAAACGCAGCTTCCGGTCAGTCCTCTTCCTGACCGCCCCGTATGTACCGATCGTGAGCGCGCACGGGAAAACATGTCCTCCATTGTAATCTGTATGTTCGCCGATCAGGTTCACCCTTCCCGGTGCAAAAAAAACTTCCACGCCGTCTGTATCCCCGAATACCTCGCCGAAATATTTCAGCATCTGCTGTTTCATACCGCGTTCTCCTTTCCCTGTTTCTCTTCCTTATTTTTCTTTACTTAATTTCTCCGCTTTCATTCTTATTTTCTTCTGTCAGGCAGGGCGTTTTATAATGCGCAGGCCCGCATAATGAAATCAGCTGCTGACGCAGCGTGCAGGCCGCGGACAGCTTTGCCTGTTCCGAATTATCATAACACATCCCCGCGAAGATGTCATCGTTTTTCATCAAAAGGATTCCCGCGCAAAACAGATAAAACACGCCGCCAATTTCATTTTGACAAGCATTCAATACGGTGCTATCATATTTTTTGCAGGAATTTTCATGCCCGCAGCGCGGGACTTTAACATGAATATAAGGAAAATCCTCAAGGCGGGTGACCATATGAAAAACAAGATTTTTACCGCTGCCGTTCTCTTCATTCTTCTGGCAGGACTGCTGTCCGGATATGCCGTACGGGCAGAGGAATCTCCCTTCACACAGGAAGAACTTGACTGTGCCGAAAATGCCGGCACATTGAAGGTAGGATACGTCGCGGACCGGATCCCCATCACCTTTCTGAATCAGGAGACAGGGGAGTTTGACGGCGTTTCGCGGATCCTCTTTGACCGGATTGCCGAGCTGTCCGGGCTTCATTTTGAGTATGTCCCGCTTCCGTCCGGCTCCGTAACCTATGACTATCTTCGGAGCGAGTCCTTTGATCTTGTCACAAGCGTGGAATACAACGAGGCAAACGCGCACGCGCGGGGCATTCTGATGAGCCTGCCCTACCTGGAAACCAGGAAAGTGATCATCGGTCAGTCTGACTTTACTTTTGATACGTCAAAGCATCTGAAGATCGCGCTCGCAACCGGGTCGCAGACGATCAAAAAGGTGCTTGCCGAGCAATATCCGAATTTTGAGATCGTTGACTATGATTCCATTGAGCACTGTTTTGACGCGGTCAGAAAAAAGGAATCTGATCTGCTGATTCTGAATCAGTATGTCGCTGAATACTGGCTGAACAAGCCTGCCTACGAGGACCTGAAGGTGATCCCTCTCATCGGTCTCGATGACAAGCTCTGCTTCTCCGCGGTGGTGTCGCTGGAACACACGGATGAAGCGGAATGGGCTCAGAAGGAAATGATCATCCAGATCATAAACAAGACGATCGGGATGATAACTCAGGATGAAATCGCCAATTATATCATCATGGAAACGCTGAAGCACCAGTACAATTACAGCCTGTCCGATTTTTCCTACCGCTACCGCTACAGCATCGCGGCGCTGATCGTTATCCTGATCATCGTCTGCGCCCTGATCTTTGTAAGTATCTGGCTTTATATAAAGACGCTGAACGCGCGGGCGGAGGCGAAGGCAAAGGATCAGTTCCTTTCCATGATGAGCCATGAGATCCGTACGCCTCTCAACGGTCTCATCGGCCTGAATTACCTGATGGCGCAGAATATAAACCGACGTGAGAAGCTTTCCTCCTATCTGAGGCAGTCTTCCTCCACCGCGCAGTATCTGCTGTCTCTGGTCAACAACATTCTCGACATGTCGAAGCTTCAGGAAAACAAGACGGAGGTCGGACACAAGCCGTTCTCCCTGCCCGAACTGATCGAAACGATCGATGTTATCGAGCGCAAGCATATGGAATACAAGGGGATCATCTTCTCCATCCAGACGGATATCCCGCATCCCGTGCTTCTCGGCGATGAAGTGCGCGTACAGCAGATCATTCTGAATCTTCTCGACAACGCCTGCAAATTCACAAACAGCAGCGGCCATGTGACGCTGAAGGTAAGCCAGTCCCCGCTTGGGAAGGATCATGTAACCACACAGATCGAGGTTTCCGATACCGGATGCGGGATGAGCGAGGATTTTCAGAAGAAGATTTTCGATTCCTTCACCCGCGAGCTGAACACCGTATCCAAGGGAAATCAGGGAACCGGTCTTGGTATGTCCATCAGCTACCAGCTCGCAAAGCTGATGAAAGGAACGATCACCGTCGAGAGCCATCCGGACAAGGGCAGTCTCTTTGTTTTCCAGTTCCCGGCCGAATTTTCAAACGACGCGGTTTCCAGCCGCAAGCCTGAGATCACAGATCCACGCGGTGAATTTATCGTACCGCTGCCGGACGTCAGAAGACCTTCCGACCACCACGTGGGGGGCGGTTCTTCGGGGAAAGCCAGAGCAGGCGGCAGTAATTCTTTGGGGAACAACAGAACATCCGGCGATAATTCTTTGGGGAATAACAGAACATCCGGCGATAATCCTTGGGGAAACAACAAAACGACCGGCGATAATTCTTGGGGAAACAACAAAGTGACCGGCGATGATCCTTTGAGGAACACCGGAACGACGAACGGTAATTTCCCGGGAAACGACGAAGCGGCAGGCAGCGCATCCGGCGATAATTCCCGGGGGAATGCCACGATTTTTGGCAAGACAGAGGATTTCCCATCCGGTTCAGAAAATTTCCGGGGCAGCAAGATCCTGATCGCGGAGGACAATGAACTGAACGCGGAAATTTTGATCGATCTCCTTGAGGAAGAGGGCTATTCCGTCGTTGTCGCGGA
>CANQEC010000216.1 GCA_947594335.1 uncultured Lachnospiraceae bacterium | reverse complement strand
ACCTGCATTGGCATAGGTGTTTTTCCTGCGCAGAAATTTTGCCATTTTGCGCTAAAAATCATTGATAAGTGGCCTAAGTAATAGTATCTGAACTTTCATGTCGGGCATGTCGGGCAGCACCATGAATAAAAGCCCACGGGTCGTTTGGGTATTTCAGAACAGAAAACGAAAGAAGATGAAAAGAAACTATGAGACAGTCCAATATGGATATGCTGAATGGAAGTATTGCGGATAAGCTGCTGACATTTGCCCTGCCTCTGGCGGCGACGGGCATGCTGCAGCAGCTTTTTAACGCGGCGGACGTCGCCGTGGTCGGACGGTTTGCCGGGAAAAACGCCATGGCGGCTGTGGGGAGCAACAGTCCGGTGATCGGTCTGCTTGTGAACGGATTTGTGGGGATCGCGCTCGGCGCGAATGTAGTGATCTCGAAATTTACCGGGGAGAAAAACGCGAACGGGGTTTCAAAAAGTGTCCACACATCCGTGCTGTTTGCCGTGGTCAGCGGATTTCTGATCACGCTGCTTGGAGAACTGATTGCTCCGCCGTTTCTGCGGCTGCTCTCCGTGCCGGACGAAGTGTTCGACATGGCGGTTCTGTACCTGCGCGTGTATCTGCTCGGCCTTCCGGTCATTTTTCTCTATAATTTTGAGTCCGCCATTTTCCGGAGTCAGGGGGATACACGGACGCCTCTGATCTGCCTGTTCATTTCCGGTGTGATCAATGTTATTCTGAATCTGTTTTTTGTCCTTGTCGTCGGCATGACGGTGGACGGCGTGGCGACCGCGACGGTGATTTCCAACCTGGTCAGCTCCGGGATGCTGTTTGTTATGCTGCGGCGCAGGAAGGATATCATCCGGATTGAGACGAAAAAAATACGGATCCACGCGGATGTGCTTGGTTCGATCATCCGCATCGGTCTTCCGGCAGGGCTCCAGAGCATGGTGTTTTCCATCTCAAATCTCTGCATTCAGTCTGCGATCAACAGCCTTGGGGCGGATGTGATGGCGGCATCCTCGGCCGCGTTCAATATTGAGATTCTCGCGTACTATCTGGTCAATTCCTTCGGTCAGGCGTGTACGACGTTTGTCGGGCAGAATTACGGGGCGAGAAATATCCCGCGCTGCAGGAAAGTCACAAGGATCAGTCTTGCGCTCGATGTGGGAATCACAGCTGCCGTATCGTTTCTGATCCTGAGCCTTGGCAGGCCGCTGCTTGGAATTTTCAACAGCGATCCGGCGATCGCTTCCTATGGGATCATCCGGCTCCGTTATATTCTTGCGGCGGAGGCGGTGAATGCCGTCATGGAGATCATGTCCGGCGCCATGAGAGGATATGGGTATTCGCTTATGCCTGCGCTGATCACGTTTGCCGGCGTATGCGGAATCAGGATTACCTGGGTGTATACGATCTTCAGGATGACCCCGAGTTTTAATACACTGATGATGGTCTATCCGCTCAGCTGGGTTGTGACGGCGATTGCGCTGGTGGTGCTGTATGTGCTGTTTATGCAAAGATTCCGGGAGGAAATGTAAGGCGGATTCTCTGAATTCAGGACAGAAACGGAAAAAGAAGAGAAAAGAAGAGAAAAGAAGAGAAAAGAAGAGAAAAGAAGAGAAAAGAAGAGAAAAGAAGAACATGTTTCGCGGAGAAAGGATGGAAAGAGGCATGATGAATATACTGATCACACCACAGCTGACGCAGGCGCAGATGGATAAGCTCTCCTCGGCGGCGCCGGGACATAATCTGTACTGCTGTCAGCGCCGGGATCTTACGCCGGAAGTACTGGGGAAGGCGGATATCATTCTCGGCAATCTGATGACGCCGGAGCAGCTTGTCTATTGCAAAAATCTGAAATGGATTCAGCTGAACAATGCCGGGACGGAGGGCTACTGCGAACCGGGACGGCTTCCCGAGGGGGCTGTTCTCGCGAACGCTTCCGGTGCGTACGGACTTGCAATCTCGGAGCATATGATCGGCTGCCTGTTTGAGCTGCGCAAAAAACTTCATCTCTACCGGGTAAACCAGCTCTCTCATACCTGGAGAAACGAAGGATTTGTAGGCGTGATCGAGGGGACGACCGTGCTTGTAATCGGACTGGGAGATATCGGGTCGAGGTTTGGAAAGAAGATGAAAGGCCTCGGCTGCAGAGTGTTTGGAATCAAGAGACGGAAAACAGAATGCCCCGGCTGGCTGGACGGGCTTTACTTCATGGATCAGATTGAGGAGCTTCTGCCGCAGGCAGATGTCGTTGCCGTGACCCTCCCGGCGAACGCTTCCACATACCATGTGTTAAATAGAGAAAGGATCTCGCTTCTGAAAAAGAATGCGGTCGTCATCAATGTAGGGCGGGGAACGGCGGTCGATACGGACGCTCTTTCGGACGCGCTCTATGCGGGAAGTATCGCCGGGGCCGCGGTCGATGTGACGGATCCTGAGCCGCTTCCAGCGGATCATCCGCTCTGGGATGCGCCGAACGCGATCATCACCCCGCATATTTCCGGCGGATTTTCTCTTCCCGAGACACTTGAGCAGATCGTGGATCTGTTCGCGGCGAATTTGAGACGCTATTTTGCAGGAGAACCGCTTGAGCAGGTCGTGAATATGGAGACGGGGTACAAAGAGTAGCGGGAACAGATATTGAAAGAGATCGGGAAGAAGGCGTTCTTATAGATGTCAGAAGCTGTCGGCGGTCACGGAAAAGTCAAAAAACAGAGTAAAAATCCTATTTTCTTGACAATTCTTCGGCCATGAGGTATAGTTGGATAAAAGTGTGCAGGCAAGCAAGGAATCCGGTGAAAATCCGGAACAGCCACCACTACTGTAAGGCGGACGAAGGGACAGGCGCGCAGGTTTCACGGACAGATTCAGACTGCCGTGTTTCACAGGGCGCGAAACCACTGGCAGATGCCGGGAAGGTGTCCCCAAGGAAGAGGCCAAGTCAGGATATTTGCGGCAGCCTGAATCGAAATTTTAAAGTAAAAAAGATTTCCGGGATGGGGAAATGGACGTTGAATCGTTAATGTAAGGCATCCTGTGAGGGTGCCTTTTTATTATGAAAGCCCCGGACGATGACCATCGACGGGCATGTTTACATGCGCCGGCGAGTGGACATCGGACGGGCCAGACGGTCCGCTTTCAATGCAGAGACGCAGCCCTGTCTTTATGAGGAATCGGGATAAAAAGGAAAGGGAAAATAAACAAAATGGCAGGAGAAAAAGCAACAGACACGGCGATCCTGGTCGTCAGTTTCGGAACAAGCTATGCGGATACGTGTGCCGTGACGATCGAACAGATTGAAAAAGATATTCAGGCGGCGTATCCGCAGTACCGCGTCTACCGCGCGTGGACGAGCGGAATGATCCGCAGAAAGCTGCAAAAGCGCGACGGAATCCGGATTTTTGATGTAAAAGAAGCGATGGAACAGATGAGAGCGGACGGAATCCGGAAAGTGGTTGTTCAGCCGACGCATGTCCTGAACGGGATCGAGAATGATCTGATGACGGCGGATGCGATGGCGTACCAGGAGGATTTTGAACAGATTGTGGTCGGTGCGCCGCTGCTGACTTCTGCCGCGGACAATGAGAAGGCGATCGGCGCGGTGGCGCGGGAACTGCATCCGGCCGATGATGAGGCGCTTGTCCTTATGGGACACGGAACCGAACATTTTTCAAATGCGATCTACGCGGCCCTTGACTATCAGTTCAAAGATCTTGGATATCCGAATATATTTATGGGGACGGTCGAGGCATATCCGACGCTTCAGTCGTTGATAAAGGCGGTGAGAGCATGCTCCCCGCGGAAGGTTCTGCTCGCGCCTTTTATGATTGTGGCGGGCGATCACGCAAACAATGATCTCGCGGGGGATGGGGAGGATTCGTGGAAGACGCGGTTCGAGCAGGAAGGATTTGAGGTGGAGTGTATCCTGAAAGGCCTCGGAGAGTACCGGGAGATCCGGGAACTTCTGCTCGATCACACGGAGACAGCCGTAAGGCTGCTGGCCGCGCAGAGATGACGTTTACACGGAAACGGCCGTAAGGCTGCTGACCGCACAGAGATGACGTTTCATTATAACTTGGACGGATGCCGCAAGGCAGTTTCGGAGTGGAAATATGCCGCGCGGGCGTCAGATATACAGGAGATCAGGCAGGCAATGGGAATTCAAATGACAGGGATCGACCACAATGTGGCCGGAATTGATATACGTACAATATTTTCATTTACAAAGAAGCATATGGCACAGGCGCTGGAGATCCTGAAACAGGAAAAAGGGATTGAGGGCTGCGTCATGATTTCGACCTGCAACCGGATGGAACTTTGGGTCAGTACGGGGGAAGCGTTTGAGGAGTCGCTTTTTGATATTTTGTGCCGGATCCGTGAGGTGGACCCGGACAAATACCGCCCGTACTTTGTTTTCCGAAAAGAAAGGGAGGCGGTGACGCACCTGTTCCGGCTGGCCGGCGGACTGGAATCCAGGATCCTGGGAGAGGATCAGATCGTCACGCAGGTGAACGACGCGCTCGCGTTTGCGCGGGAACACTACGCGGCGGATCATGTGCTGGAGACGCTGTTCCGGCAGGCGGTGACGGCCGCGAAAAAGGTCAAAACAGGTATTGTGCTCTCGCATTCCGACCAGTCGGTCGTTCGGACGGCAATCGAGGCGCTGAAGCGGGAAGGGATGGAATTTTCCGGGAAGAAATGCATGGTTATCGGGAACGGCGTGATGGGCAAGCTTGCGCCAACGCAGCTGAAGGCGCAGGGTGCGGACGTCACGGTCACGGTGCGCCAGTATCATAAAGGCGTGGTCGATATCCCGCGCGACTGCGGCAGGATCGATT
>CANQEC010000215.1 GCA_947594335.1 uncultured Lachnospiraceae bacterium | reverse complement strand
TTCCGCCGTCCGCTGGCCGACGGCACAAACACAGGCTTACGATTCAAATGTTTCCGGCAGATCCAGATTCAGCCGGATTCCCCAGTCAGGTATTTTCTGCTTTTCCAGCCGCCGGTTCAAAAATACGAAGGCCGTATCAAAGGACGGACGGTTCCGCGGATAAATACCGTCTCCGTCCGTAAAATAGAGGAGGCCGCGCAGTCTTCGGATCTCCTTTTTCCGGATCAGAGTGTTCAGATAATCAAAGACAGGGCGGAAATCCGTGTTGCCAAGTCCCAGGATCTTCAGGTCGGGCAGGGCTGCCTCCCACTGTTCGACGCTTGTAATGATCCGGTGATCCTGTATCATGGAATCGCACTGAATCAGGTGGAGCCGCATCTTTGAAAAGAAATTTTCCTTCTGGCGCAGGATGTTCCAAGTTTCCTCGAGGAACCGGCGGACGATTCGCCCGGAACAGGAACCGGAGGTGTCGATAGCGATCGCAAATTCGTCGAGACGGTTTACCTCGCTGTACTCGAGCGGCTCCAGAAACGGCATGTTTCCGTAACGTTCCAGTCCGCAGCAGTAGGGAATGTAATCGAAAGAATCCGTATCAAGAATGGGTTCCTCGCGGGGAACCGCAAACTGATGCAGAAATTTCCGGTAATCCATCTCATCCTGCCTGTGCAGATCGGCGTTTTCCATACTGGTTCCAGCCTGTCCGTTTCTCTGCCCCGCTTTGTTCGACAGTACCTTGTTCAGACGGCTGCGGCGGCTCAGCCATTGATCCGCTGCGGCTTCCTGCAGCCGGAAAAAAGAATGGCGATGTTCAGCGGCAAAATGTCCGGATGAAAAATCCGATTCGGCAGAAGCCTGCGCACGCCCCAAAGATCCGGAGTCTGCGTTCGGCCTGTTTTCATACCAGAAGCGGTGTGCGTCGCGGGAACACTGCTTTGCGAGATTTCGCAGTTCGAAGGAAGTCTGCAGGATGGGAAGCAGTTCGGCGGCGTCAGGAAAATTTCTTTCTAAACCGACTGCCGTCGAGGCCACCTCTTTTATCCGTTTTGCGCAGGTCTGCGTAAGGAAATCAGCTGTCATCGCAGCGTGCAGCCGATCTCTGAGACGGTCCGGATCCTCCCCGAGAAGCAGGCAGGCCGTAAGTTCGGCCGAGAGATCGCACGCCAGATCCCAGAGATTTTCCTGAGGGAGGGACGCCCTTTGGGTATACCTTGTAGAACAGCGAAGCTGTTCTTCCGCCCCGCAGGGGCATGAATTACGGGGTACTCTTTGAGTATACCTTGTGGAACAGCGAAGCTGTTCTTCCGCCCCGCAGGGGCATGAATTATGGGGTGCCCTTTGGGTATGGGGCGGGATCCGGAACATATGCAGTTCAAGGCAGTGGATATGCGCGTGCAGGAAAGAGCGCCTCAGGCGGTCCGGGGACTGAAGAAATTCCTCGCAGAGCAGAGACGGCTCATAAAACAGATGGCTGCCGTCCGTTCCAAGGGCGGCTTCCATTTGTCCGGCGGTTCCGGGAACAGGATTTTTTTTATCATAGCTGGCTGCTGCGTCTGCCTGGGCAGAGTTTTTGTTCTCTGTTTCTGCGAAGCGGCAGCAAACTGGGGCAAGCTGCCCGAAGATTTCCGGAAAAGCCGGGAAGCGGACCATGAATTCCTCCTGCAGCAGGCGAAGAATCTGCATGGCCGGATCATTTGGCTTTTCGAAGGATCCGTTCCGGGATATGCCGGATGCGGACATATTTGTCTGATTTTGAGGTATTGATGATACAGGCGGCATTTTTCTCCTCCTCCGGCAGGTGCGCACGAGCACGTGCATGGAAAAAGCTGCTTCGCAGTCACGCCCGGCGCGGGAATGCGTCAAAGGCACATTTTTGTTCTGTGCGCAGGCCTGGGCAGGGAAAATTGCTGCTGGCGCAGCACCCGGGCCGCGCGGAACGAGCAGGAGGGAAAACCGCCTCCTACTCGATCAGGCCCATATATGGAAATTGGCTGCTGGCGCAGCATGCGGGCCGTGTGGGTGAGCAGGAGGTAAAAATCGCCTCCTCGATTGTATTGTATCAGACGAAAGGCAAAGTGACCAGAATTTTGTTTGAAATGGCAGATGTAAAATTACAGCAGAGAAAAGCGGAAAAAATACAGCTGAAAAATGTATTGACAA
This sequence comes from uncultured Lachnospiraceae bacterium, assembly GCA_947594335.1. GTDB lineage: Bacteria > Bacillota > Clostridia > Lachnospirales > Lachnospiraceae > Choladousia. The sequence continues at coordinate 2,696 of CANQEC010000215.1, read as the reverse complement.
ATTTATCAGCGGATAATATTATATACCATATAATATTGAACGGGAAATAATAATAGATTTTACGCAAAGTAATCCAGGAGAAAAGGGGGACGGCAGAATGGTCTTTAATACGGGAGCGGCTTTGCTTGATGCGATCGTTCTTTCGATCGTCTCCGCGGAGCCGGAGGGGACTTATGGCTACCGCATCACGCAGGAAATGCGGAAAGTCCTTGAAGTCTCGGAGTCCACGCTGTATCCTGTGCTGCGGAGACTGCAGAAGGACAGCTGTCTGACGGTCTATGACAGGGAATATGCGGGAAGGAACCGGCGGTATTATCAGGTGACAGAGCAGGGAATGGCCCAGCTTAACATGTATCGGGGAGAATGGGAGCGCTATTCCGCGAAGATTTCTTCCATACTGGCTGCGGAAAGGAGCGGAGAATGAAAAAGGAAGAGTTTTTGAAAGAGCTGGAATATCTGCTTTCCGATCTGCCGGAGGATGAGAGGAAGGAAGCGGTCGGATATTACAGGGACTATTTTGACGAGGCCGGACCGCAGAACGAGGAGGAGCTTGTCGGACAGATGGGCGGCCCCGAAAAAGCAGCCGCCGAGATCCGGGCCGGCTTATCGGGCAGCAGCCGGGGCGAATTTACGGAACGCGGGTATCAGGACGCGCAGTTCTGGGAAGCTTATCATGTGCCGGATCAATATGCCCAGATCGTGACCGCGGACAAAAAAGCAGGCGAAGATTCCGGCAGCAGGGACGCAAAAGACGGGGAGAGCGAGCAGGATTCCGGGGACAGCGGATGGACCTCTTTTGAGCGGCAGGGGAAAAGCTGCCGCGAGGAGTGGAGCAAATGGAGGAGAGAGCGGGAGAAAAGATTCGAGAGTGCGCGCAGGCAGAATCCCGGCCGGCAGAGACAGAGATCTGGCCGCACTGGCGAAAGCAGGGAGCAGAGATCCGGACGCGCCGAAGAAAGACGTGAAAGATGGCAGGATCGCAGGGACGGCGAAAACAGGGGACTTATGATTTTTCTGCTTGTCATTTTTTTCGGGCTTCCGGCGGCAGGGAGCGTGATAGGGGCGGGCTTTTCGGTCGTGGGAGGTATTCTCGGGGGCATTTTCGGCATCCTCGGCGGGGTATTTGGCCTGGCTGCCGCTGCCGTGGCGGGGACGATAGGATCCTTTGGCGCGGGGATCAGCCTGATCTTCTCAGGAGTTTCGGACTTTTCGACACCAGCCGTCAGCCTCATGTCGATCGGCGGCGGATTTCTTCTTCTGGCTCTGGCGATGCTTTTGCTTCTGCTGACCAGATGGGTATGCGGGACAGCGGTTCCCTGGATGATCCGGCTGCTCCGCGATATCATCAGAGCAGGCGCTGGATGGATACGCGAGCTGCTTGACGGAATTTTCGGGAACAGGGGGGAGCGATTGTGAGAGGGACAACAAAACTGCTGCTTGGGGCGGCGTTTGTTTTCGGAATGATCGGAGGCGCGTTCTGTATCGCCGGCTTCTGCCTTGGCTACAGTGAAAGCGATTTTGTCCAGGCTGTGCAGGCAGGAGGAATGCGCGCGGCGAGGAATCTGGCTGGATCGGATTTTTCCGGGACAACCGGGAAGGATGTTGAGTTCGCGCAGAGCTACAGCGGGATCGATGAGCTTGTTCTCGACGTTTCCGGGGCGGAGTGCAGGCTGGTTCCCTGGGAGGGAAAAGAATGGAAGGTCACAGGATATCAGCTTGCCAAGGATTTTAAATGCAGAGAATCGGAAGGGACGTTAAAAATCAAATGCAGGACCGGAAGCCGTTTTTTGTTCTGGGGTCCGCAGCAGGAAACAGCCTGTCTTGAGCTCATGTTTCCGCAGGATGTGCCGCTTGACATGCTGGAGATTGACTCCGGGGTCGGAGATATCCTGATGGAAGACGGGATTCTCGCCTGCGGGGAGGCGGATGTGGACTGCGGGATCGGAAATTGTACGCTGCGCATGGACGTGGGAGAAGAGTTGAAGATAGACTGCGGTGTCGGGGATGTATCGCTGCTGCTTGCGGGAGCCGAGACGGATTTTGATTACAGGCTGGACTGCGGCGTCGGAGATATCACCGTGGATAAAAGCGGGGAGAGTACAGGCGGCGAGCCGCACGAAGAAGAGCATGATGCAGACCATCAGGATTTGGACGATGACGGGCTGCATGAGGAAGAACATGATGCGGAGCATGAGGCAGATCACCAGGATTTGGAAGACGATGTGTTGCATGAGGAAGAGCATGATGCAGGTTATGGGACAGACTATCAGAATCAGAATAACAGCGCGTCCCAGGAAGTAAGCGGGGCGAAACAGCAGGCCGATCACGATGCGGGCCGCGAGGTCAGGGTATCCTGCGGGGCAGGATCGGTGACGCTTGCTTTTACAGAGGGATAAACCGGGAAAAAGAAGGAGGAGCAGTGATGAAGAAATTATATAAATCCAGGGATGACCGCAAACTGTTCGGAGTATGCGGAGGTCTGGGAGAGTATTTTAATCTTGACGCCACGCTTGTGCGTCTGGTGTTTGTCGTTCTTGGACTGCTGCACATAGGGGTGCTGTTTTACATCCTTGCGGCGCTTATCATGCCGGAGGAACCCTGGTAAAGAGAACGGCGGCAGAATTTCTCATGTATAATTTTGAAAAAAAGGACCATACTCCTGTTTGAAGCAGGGCCGCGGCATACGTATGGCGCCG
>CANQEC010000214.1 GCA_947594335.1 uncultured Lachnospiraceae bacterium | reverse complement strand
GGCTTTGCGCCCCAAAGCGGCCAGCCGCCCCGGCGCTTTCCTCCCGGCACAGAACCGCCGCCGCAAGCGCGGCCATCCCAAGCACGGCGTAGTACAGGATAATCCTGACCGGAGCCGGTCTCCCGCAGATCAGAAGGGCCCCCGGAAGCATTCCCTCCAGACGGCAGAGCTGTCCCGTCAGCGCCAGGAGATAATGGCAGGGCGCCGCCAGAAGCATGCCGGCCGGGCTGCTGAAGATCCCGGCCAGTCCCCCGATCAGCCCGGATATCATGATCAGCGGCATCATCGGAATCACCACGAGATTGACCGCCATGCTCCATGGCGGAATCTGATAAAAGAAATACAGGGTACACGGCAGCATACCGGCCTGCAGCGCAAGGGCCGCATGGATCGTCTGCCCTGCCTTTGACCGGATTTTTAAAACGGAGGCCATCCCGGAAACGGGAAGAAAAAGGGAGAGAAGCGACAGAAACGACAGCTGGAACGCCGCTTCCTTCAGCATCGCGGGGTTTAAAACAAGCAGGCAGACCGCAGCCGCCGCCAGGGCCGTAAGCCGGTCGAACGTCCTTCCCAGAAGCTTTGCCCCAAGCCAGAGCAAAAACATGATGCAGGCTCTCTGGGAGGAAGCGCTCCATCCCGTCATCCCGATGTAACTCAGAAGGAAAATCCCGGACAGCCCCGCCGCGGCCGCCCCCGGCACAAAGCATCTGCGCAAAAGATGGTATAATCCCATTCCCAGAAGCGAGATATGCAGTCCTGAGATCGCAAGAATATGCGAAATTCCCCCTTCCTGATACAGACGCTTCTGGTCCTCCTCAAGCAGGGCGCGCTCCCCGAGCGTGACCGCCGACAGGACCGCCGCCTGCTCCTCTCCCAGAATCGCGGCGTACGATCCGCAAAGTCTGCGTTTTAACCCATACAGAATCCTTTTCCAGGAAAGCCTTCCCTGTTCCCATCTGAGGATTTCCGGGGATTTCAGCGAAAAAAGCACATTTTTCGAATCATAATATTCCAGGGCGTCAAACTGCCCCGGATTGGAAGCCGGCCTGAAATTCCGGCATTCTCCCGCGGCAAGCAGAAAATCCCCCGGCAGGATCTGCTGTTCTTCCGTATAAAAAATGATCTGATATGACGGCAAAAGCAAAACGGTCGAGCCATTGAAAGCAGCTGGGGTTTCAGAATTATCTGGATCAGTGAAATTGTTTGAAAAATTATTTGAATTTAAAGAATTGTCATCAGAAATTATCCGAATGTGATCGAGGCAGATCCGTGTGCTCTCCGTCATCAGGTCACAGTCCGCAACCCGGCCGAAAACAGTCACACCGGCTCCTTCCTCAAAGCGCGGCGCAGGGGATTTCCGGACGAGGGGCAGCACGCGGTCCGCCCCCGTCAGAAATATGCACGCCAGCACCGCCGTCAGGCACGCGCCCAACCAGAACAACGGGCGTTTTATCATAGTTATGGTCATTCCTCCTTTGCATTCCCTCCATCATCCGCTGATGAAGGCTCATCCCCGGCGTTATCCGCCATATTTTCCTCCGGTACGGCATCCGCCAGGTTCATCTCAAATACATGATCAAGCGATATCCGGTCGCGGAACAGAACATTCCCCAGGCCCTCGATCCGGATCCGGACACCCTCCACCTCGTCGCACGTATCGCAGATGGAATTGACAAGGGCGTACAGGGCGGTCTCGGCGTCCGTCGTACCATCCGCAGGCTCCGTGTTGACGGACTGATCAAAATCAATCGTGCAGACTCCGTCCTGCACCTGCACGCCGAGAACCTTTACCTCATCCACAAACACAGGCTGGAGCTCCGGGCTGTCCGGTCCTTTGATCAGCTGCTCCGTCACAACATTCTCCAGAACCATATTGCTGGAATAATGCAGAAAGCGCGTCTCTTTTTCCAGCTTCCCCGTCAGCCGGTTGATAAAGTAGAGCGACAGAACGGCATTCTGGTAAGAATTGATGCCCCCGCCTTTTGTATTGATAAAATCATCCGAGTCCATCGCGGGAACCACGCGGTCGTCCATATCCACAAGCTGCTCTCCCTCGACCGTGATCATCACTTTCATGACGCCCGGAACCTGACAGAATGTCCGAACCACAGCCGCGCGCAGAAGCACCTCCTCGACATTGGTCAGAGAATAATAGTCCTGCGTAAAATCGATCCTGAGCGCGTCGATCCCTCTCTCGTAGCCTTTGATCTTTACATTTCCTTTCAGCACGCTGACAAGCTCGGACGGGGCGTTCTCAAGCTGACTGGCAAGCTCGTCCATGATCTCCTCAAATGTCCGGGCCTTCGGGACATAGGAGACCTCCTGGAGACTGTCCCCCTCGGCGTTGACATAATAAATCTTGTATCCCGCTTCCTTTTCCTTCTTCTGCTGCCGGCATCCGGCAAGAAACAGGAGCACCACCGCAAGAGACAGCAGACTGATATATTTTACTCTCACGATCCACGCCTCCTGTCTATTCCACATATTTCAGAGGGATCCTGACTGTAAAAGTTGTTCCCTCGCCTTCTTTGCTGTAAACCTTGATCGCGCCGTGGTGCATCAGCACCGCGCTTCTTGTGATCGCAAGTCCCAGGCCGGTACCCCCGATCTCCCTCGAATGAGATTTATCCACACGGTAAAATCTCTCGAAAATATGCTCCTGGTCCTCCTCCGGAATCCCCATGCCGGAATCCTCGACCTTGACAAAGAAGTATTTGCTGTCAACATTCAAAGAGACGTGAACCCACCCCTCGGCGTTATTGTACTTGATTCCATTTTCAATCAGATTGGAGAGAGCGAGCGTCAGCTTCGTCTCATCGACCTCCGCGATGATCGGCTTGAAGCTCTCAAGAACCAGCTCAATCTTCCGCTGCGCCGCGATCGGCCGCAGCCTCTTGAGGATCAGCTCGATCAGCTGATTGATATTCGTCTCCCTGATATTGACGTCCGAAGATTTGCGGTCCATCTTTACCAGAGAAAGCAGATCCGAGATGATCTTGTTCTCGCGGTCAATCTCCTCCGCGATATCTCCCATAAATTCCTTGTACAGCTCGACCGGGACGTTATCCTGCGCAAGCAGGGAATCCGCGAGCACTTTCATCGAGGTGATCGGCGTTTTCAGCTCGTGGGAGACGTTTGACACAAATTCCTGCCGCGAATCCTCCTGGATCTTCATGCGCTGGAGCATCCGATTGTAGGCCTCCGCCAGAAGCTTCGTCTCCGTATAGTCCGGAATAGAGATCGTCTCCTCGCTCACGCCGTCGCGGACGGCCTCAAGGGAACGGGTGATTTTGCTGAACGGCTTTGTCAGGCTGTGCGACATGTAGAACGCAACCGCACAGATCAGAACCGTGAGGATAATCTGCAGAATCAGAACCGTATTTCCAAGCGCCTCGCTGGCGTCATTTACATCCGCCGTGGGAACGCTGATGATCATGATTCCCTCCACCTCGCCGGTATCCTCATTTCTGATGGGGAGCGTCATCTCAAGGAAGCGGTATCCCTTGTTGTAATTGGTGGTGGAATTTTTCCCGAGAAAACTCTGCAGAACCTCCTCCGAGATAATATACTTGTCCTCATCGATCCCATACGTATCCCGGATGATCCTGAAATTGCTGTTCACAATGATCACGCGTCCGCTGAACAGATTCGCGAGCTGCACCAGCTCCGAATCCACCAGCCGGGAAGCCTTTCCCCTTACATAAGAAGAAGTGCTGACCTCCTGCGCGATCTGCTGACACTGGTTCTGGATCAGCCTTTTTTTCTGCTCCACGCCCTGCGTCTCGTAATTTTCGAGAATTACATATTTCATCAGAAGGATCGGGATCAGTCCGACCAGAATAAACAGAAAAAATATACGTGCCTGCAGGCTTTTAAAATATTTGCCTGCCCAATCTCTGATACCGGAAATGACGCTCTCCTCCTCCCGCCTGCTGCTTGATGCCGCTGTCTTTTTTATCACTGAATTTAATTATATCCGGCGATATTCCGTTGTCAATACATTCGCAGAAAAGAGTTTTTGAATTGTTTTTTAAGTTGTTGTCAATCAAAATCTATGCTATGATGCTGAAAGCAAATCATGCCGGACGGTCTGCCGCGTGCATACCGCATAACACCAGACATTCAGAGGAGGCGTTCTCAAAGAATGAAACTGTTTCCAAATTCATTATCGAAATCATCATCCGGATCTTTATCCGGGTCCTCGTCAAAGCCGCTGTTTACCAATCCCGAACTTTTTAACCTTTTATGGCCGCTCGTCATCGAACAGCTTTTAAATGTACTTGTCGGCATGGTGGACGTCGTCATGGTGGCGTCCCTCGGGGAAGCCGCCGTCTCCGGCGTATCGCTGGTAGACTCGCTGAACCAGCTCCTGATCCAGTTCCTGGCAGCTCTGACGACAGGCGGAACCGTCGTCTGTTCCCAGTTTATCGGAATGAAGCGCATGAAAGAAGCGCGGCAGTCTGCCGGACAGCTCATCCTGATCACCACGGCGGGCGCGCTTGCGATCCTTCTGCTCTGCCTCATCGGCGGACGGCACCTGCTCGCGGGAATCTTCGGCCAGGTTGAGGACGCGGTCATGGACAGCGCGCGTCTGTACCTGCTGATCACATCGCTTTCCTTCCCGTTCCTGGCGCTGTACAATTCAGGCGCGGCACTGTTCCGCGCCATGGGAAATTCCCGGATCTCCATGAAGGTCTCCCTGCTCATGAACGGCCTGAACATCTTCGGAAACGCAGTCTGTATCTACGGACTTAAGATGAACGTCGCCGGCGTGGCGATCCCCACCCTGATCTCGAGGATGGTCGCCGCCGTTACGATCCTCTGGCTTCTTCAGAAGCCGCAGAACGACATCCGCGTCAGCCACGTCTCAGA
>CANQEC010000213.1 GCA_947594335.1 uncultured Lachnospiraceae bacterium | reverse complement strand
CACAAAAAGCTTCCGTCCGGATGTTTTCTGCTGTTGCATGAAATTTCTCCCGGTGCTATACTCTACATAACGATGTAAGCGGGAAACGGCTGTTTCCTTCGGGGGATGAAGACAGCCTTTTTCCCATGGCACAGTAATCGGCTCTCATCCATGGCGGTGTCCTGCCTGCAGGGCAGGAGCGTTTACTGTACATGCGATATCAAAATACGGGAGAAGGGAAAATGGGAAAGAACGACTGGTACGAGGCAGGGGAAGCGATCCGCAATCTGGTGCAGAACGCGGTGGAAAATCAGGATTTTACCCAGCTCAGTTCAACAATCACAAAGGTTATAAATCAGACGGCAGACGGGTTCCAGGATGCGCTGAGGGAATCGCTGTTTGGACGCCAGCGGGATGATCAGAACGGTCAGGCGGAGGAATCCCAAAAGCGGCGCCAGGACAGGAGAAATGACGGACGGCGGGAAAGGACCGCAGACAGGTTCGGGGACTATTATGCGGATGAAGGCGGACGGACGCAAAACCGCCGGGAAAGGAATTCGGATCCGTTTGAAAACGGCGCAGATTACGATCAGAACAGCGGTGCCGCCGGAAATTACCGTTACCGCATGGGAGGAATGAGGTTCTCCGGGCAGGAGGCGGCTGAGCGCATCCGGCGTAATCTGGAGGCGAAAAAGCAGGAGATCCGCCCGGTCGTAAAAAGTCTGAGAGCGCCGGGGCTGATAACAGGACGTATCATGGCAGTGACGGGCTATGGCTTTGGCGGGATGTTCGGACTTGTTCTTGTGATACTTGCGGCTGTCGGCGGTACGGAAGGCGGTATCCCGGATTTTGTATATATAATCATGGGAATTCTGACGGGCCTGAATCTGTGGATGGGAGCTCTGGGCAGCAGGCGTCTCGGGCTGGGAACCCGCTTCAGGCGGTATATGACGATGCTGGGGGACAGAACCTGGTGTACGTTGGAGGAGCTTGCCTCAGGTACGGGGAAGACAATCACTTATATCAGAAAAGATGTAAAGGAAATGCTGCGCAGGGGATTCTTCCGCGAGGGGCATCTTGACCGGAAAGAGACCTGCCTGATCACGGACAACGCGACGTATCAGCAGTATCTGCTTGCACAGCAGGAGGCGGACCGCAGGGCCGTCTTCGGACAGGAAGAACCCGTGAAGGATGAGGCGGCGGACGATCCGGATGATTCTCTGGATCATGAGTGCCGGGAGCTGATCGCGGAAGGCCGGCGCTACATAGCCCATATCCGCGAGTGCAACGACAGGATTCCGGGCGAGGAGATATCGGCGAAGCTGGACAGGCTGGAGCTGGTGGTTACGAGGATTTTCCGCGAAGTGGAGCGAAGACCGAAGCTTGCGCCTGAGCTGCGGAAAATGATGAGCTATTATCTGCCGACGACGCAGAAGCTGATCGACGCTTACTGCCAGTTCGACGAGCAGCAGATCAGCGGGCAGAACATAGACAGCACAAAGAAAGAGATCGAGAACGCTCTTGACACGATCAATCAGGCGTTTGAGAATCTCCTGGACGGGTTCTTTGAAAATACCGCGTGGGATATTTCATCTGATATCTCCGTACTGCACACAATGTTCGCGCAGGAGGGACTCATGGGGAAAGGTTTTCCAAAGAGCGGGAAATGACCGGAAGGGTTTTGGTGAATAGGAAACAGGAGGAGGAAATATAAATGAGTGATCAGTTTAAGGATTACGCGGATGCTCCGGCGCCGGTGCTGACTTTTGGCGCACCTTTGCCGGAAGAGAAACAGGCAGCCGAACCGCAGCCAGTACCGGAGCCGGAGCCGGCAAAGCCGCAGCTTGACGACAGCCTGCTGTCTGACGAGGAGCGGAAGATGGTGGATGATTTCAGCAAACAGATCGATCTGCATGATTCGAACGGCATTCTGCAGTACGGCGCCGGAACACAACATAAGATGGCTGAATTTTCGGAGAACGCGCTGAACAGTGTGCGTACGAAAGATCTGGGGGAAGTCGGAGACATGATTTCCGGCCTTGTGAGCGAGCTCAAAAGCTTTGACGCCGAGGAAGAAGACAAGGGAATCTTTGGATTCTTCAAAAAAAGCGGAAATAAAATGGCGGCCATGAAAGCCAGATATGAGAAGGCGGAAGTCAATGTGGAAAAGATCTGTGAGATACTGGAGGGCCATCAGATCCAGCTCATGAAGGATGTCGCCATGCTGGACAAGATGTATGGTCTGAATCTTTCTTATTTTAAGGAGCTTTCCATGTATATTCTTGCCGGAAAGAAGCGTCTGCAGGAGGCCCGGGATACGGAACTTGCCGAGCTGCTCAAAAAGGCGCAGCTGTCCGGTCTGCCTGAGGACGCGCAGGCGGCGAAAGATATGGAATCCCTCTGCGAGCGCTTCGAAAAGAAAATACACGATCTTGAACTGACAAGGATGATCGCGATCCAGACAGCTCCGCAGATCCGTCTGGTACAGTCGGGCAATACGATGATGATCGAGAAGATACAGACTACGATTGTCAATACGATACCGCTCTGGAAGAGCCAGATGGTCATCGCGCTCGGCGCCGAGCACGCGAACCAGGCGGCAAAAGCACAGCGGGAGGTCACGGATATGACCAATCAGCTTCTGCGCAAGAATGCCGAGGCCTTGAAGATGGCCGCGGTCGAGAGCGCGAAGGCTTCGGAGAGAGGGATTGTGGATCTGGAGACGCTCAAGAATACGAACGCAGCCTTGATCAGCTCGCTGGACGAGGTCATGAAGATTCAGGAGGAGGGGCGGCAGAAACGCTGGGCCGCTGAGGAGGAGCTGAACCGGATGGAGCAGGAGCTTAAGAATAAGCTGCTGGAGATCCGCAGATAAAATACGAAAGGGCCGTTTTCCGCAAAGGGGCCGGCCCATATATGGAAATCAGCTGCTGACGCAGCACGCAGCTGCGCAGACGAGCAGGAGGAAAAACCGTCTCCTGCCCGATCGCTGGCGCGGCGGTCAGGAATCCGCGTCCCGCATCCGGTATCCAATCCCGATCTCCGTGAAGATATACTGAGGCTGCGCCGGGTTATTTTCGAGCTTACGGCGTATGTTTGCCATATTGACACGAAGAATGCGGTTGTTGTCGTCGGCGTACGGTCCCCATACCTGGGAGATGATCGTATCGTATGTGATCACTTTGCCGCAGTTCTTCGCAAGCAGGGAGACGATCTTGTACTCGACCTGAGTCAGGTGAATTTCCCTGTGCTCAACAGAGATCCTCCGCCGGTCGAAGTCGATGACGAGGCCTCCGGCGCTGTAAATGTGGGAATCTTTGCTGTCGCTGCCTTTGATGTTCGAGAGATGGCGGACAGCGGTGCGGATACGGGCAAGGAGCTCCGAAGTGCCAAAGGGCTTGGTGATGTAGTCGTCGGCCCCAAGATCAAGGGCGGTGACTTTGTCATTTTCCTGCGTGCGCGCGGAAATCACAATGATTGGCATGTCCGACCAGCTTCTGACCTTGCGGATGATATCCATGCCGTCAAGATCCGGAAGTCCCAAGTCGAGCAGCAGGATCTCCGGGCAGCGGGACGTAATCTGCGAGATTCCGTCCTTTCCGGAATAGCTTTTATAAACTTTATAGCCCTGACTCGTCAGTGCGGTGGCGATAAAGTCACATATATTTTTTTCATCTTCAATCACTAAAATAGAGAGCTTTGTGTTCATTGTCATACCTCCGTATCAGGATCGCTGCCTTTTGGCAAAGTAAAGCAGAACTCGGCGCCGACATCCATGTTGCATGCCATGATAATGCCGTTGTGGGCGTCTATGATAGATTTGCAGATTGATAATCCGATTCCCATTCCCCGTTTTCCGTCCGGAGAGGTGGAAATGTCCGTGCCGCTCCCGTTAAAAATATCGGGAAGCTTGTAGCTGGGAATGCCGACCCCGTAATCGCGGACATGGAATGACACGGAATTTTCCTCGCAGGTCACATAGAGATCTGTGGGCTGTGTGCTCTGGGAATGCATGACTGCGTTTTCAATCAGATTGATGATCACCTGCTCGATCAAAATTGCGTCCATCGGTATCATCAGAAAATCTTCCGGAACACGGACATTGACTTTGGCGGATGGGATTCTTTTCTGAAGTCTCTGTACCGCCTCGGAGACAACCTCCTCGATCGGTTCCATGGATTTTGTGACTTTCGCGTCCGAGGTATGGATCCGTGTGACCGTCAGAATATTTTCCACCATATTTAAAAGCCAGTCGGCATCCTCTTTAATGTTTTTGACAAGAGTCATCTGCTCCTTGTCTGACAGCAGCCGGGAATGTTCGAGATAGGTATTTGCGCTGCCTATAATGCTGGTCAGCGGAGTCCGCAGATCGTGCGAGATCGCCCTGAGCAGATTCGCGCGCATTTTTTCCTTTTCGGCCGCGGCAAGCTGTTTCTCGCGCACGGCAATGATGAGAGCCTGTTCCTTGAGGTTTGTAGTGGCGGCGCTCATGAAAAAGGAGATGACCAGCATCGAGATGAATGCGATCGGGTAGCCTGCCAGAGTGAAGTCAATGTGCATGTACGGATAAGTGAAAAAGAAATTAATGCATATAATACTGATCATGGAGGCGATAAATCCGTAAATGTAGCGGGAGGTCAGCCTTGCGATCACGACCACGGACAGGATATAAATAGAAGAGACATCTATGATGCTGTCCGTAATATGGTTCAGAAAGAAAGTCAGAAGCGTCCCCAGTATCAGAAAAACACATGTGACGATGGGGTCATGGATGCGGGGTTCGCTGATCAGCTGTTTCATGGGGCAGTTCTCCTTTCTGTTTTTTGCGGTGCGGACCCGGGACTGCAGGTTCCGGAAAATCTGTCCGCCGAACACAGTATACTATAAATATCCGCCATGAGGCAATGAGAAGTTGAAA
>CANQEC010000212.1 GCA_947594335.1 uncultured Lachnospiraceae bacterium | reverse complement strand
GGGAAGTGAACCGGAACCTATGTCCGCAAAAGAGGCGCAAAGCGAAATGCAAAAGATCACAAAAAAGGCAAAGGAGGAACAAACATGAATCTGTTTGTAAACGAAGCCAACGGGGAACTTGTCCTCAGCAAAATTGGTTACGGGATTTCTGTCCTGCTGCTTGTACTCGTACTGATCGGGGCGGCAGCGCTCGTAAAAAAGACGGGGAAAAACAAAAAATTCTCCGTAAAGGAACTCACTTTCTGCGCGGCGGCAATCGCTCTCGCAATGGTTACATCCATGATCAAGCTGTACTCGTTTCCGTTCGGCGGATCCATCACCTTATTCAGCATGCTGTTTATCTGCCTGATCGGCTATATGTACGGCCCGGCCACCGGCATCCTGACAGGTATGGCATATGGTATCCTTCAGTTTATTATTGAACCTTATATTTATTTTCCGCTTCAGGTTCTCGTGGATTATCCGCTTGCGTTCGGGGCGCTCGGCCTGTCCGGATTTTTCCGCAAATCCAAAAACGGCCTGATCAAGGGCTATATTCTTGGAATCCTCGGCCGCTATTTCTTCGCGTTCATCTCCGGATGGATTTTCTTCGGAGAATACGCGTGGGAGGGCTGGGGCGCCGTACCCTATTCCCTGGCCTACAACGGAGCCTATATCTTCTCTGAAGCAGTTCTTACTATTATAATACTGTCGATCCCGGCGGTAAGCAAAGCGCTCGTTCAGGTAAAGAAACTGGCGGGCGGTGAATAAACAGAGTACGAATCTGAACCTCAAAAAGGCTGCAGCAAAAAGCCTGTGAACTTTTCGCTGCAGCCTCTTATAATCTTTGCGCAGGCCCGTTACAGCCTTGTGACAAGCCCCTTTACCAGCTTCACACAGTGTTCGGCCGCCTTTCGTTCGAACGTCGGATAATCCATCACAGCGCTGTCGTCGGCCTTGTCCGAAATCGCGCGCAGGATCACGAACGGTATCCCGTTCAGATAAGCTGTCTGCGCGATCGCCGCACCTTCCATTTCCGTGCAGTATCCGCCGAATGTGGAAATTATGCGCTCCTTCACTGCCTTCTCCGCCACAAACTGATCTCCGCTGACGATCCTCCCGCGGAAAACGGATATCTCCGGATTTACGTCATGACATACTTCCTCGGCAAGATCCGCGAGCTTTTTATCCGCTTCAAATGAAAAGACATCCATCTGAGGAATCTGTCCCGGCGGATAACCGAAATTTACCGCGTCCATATCATGATGCAGCACATCCTCAGAAATTACGATATCTCCGATATCGATCTTTGCGCTGAGAGATCCGGCAATTCCCGTATTGATCACATAATCCACATGGAAATCATCCGCCAGTATCTGTGTACAGACGGCAGCGTTCACCTTGCCGATCCCGCTGCGCACCACAACCACAGGTTTTTTGCACAGCAGTCCTTCACAGAATTCCATTCCCGCCTTTTTAACGACGCGCACAGATTCCATGCTCTCTTTCAGGCTTGCCACCTCGATCTCCATCGCCCCGATAATTCCTGTCCTGCTCATTTCATCTTCCTTTCTGTCTGTGATCTCTGCGGATTCCCGCGCGTTTCACTTTATTCCAGCCGCCTGCCGGAGCGCCTTCGCCAGCTGATCCGGGCAGGAAGTCGGACGGACCCCGCACCTGATCCCCTCAAGACGTGCGATCGCATCCTGTACTTTCATTCCCTGCGCAAGACGCGCGACTCCCTGTGTGTTCCCCGAACATCCTCCGACAAACTCCACATGTTTGATCGTATCCCCGTCCAGATCCACGATAATCTTGCTTGAGCAGACGCCCTTTGTCTTAAATTCCATAAAAATATCCTCCCTTGTATTTATCATTCGGAATCCGCCTGCGGATTCCTGTTATTTCCAATAAATTGTGATCAGATTAAAGTCGTCGTCGGTATTATATCGGTAATTCCACTGACTGACCCCGTTGATCTCCATCAGATACTGTCCCGCGTCGTTCAGAAGGCCATTCTGAAACAGTTCATACTTTGCCTGCTCGTACGCCTCATAAGAACCGAATTTCATGACAATATTCATCTCTCCGGCCCAGACCGACTCCATCACCCTGTCATAGACCGTATCGTAATCAAAATTCTCGTAATACATGTCATTCATCACATAGTAATTATAATTGTCCGCTGTACATGGCGGAAGCGGGATCGACCCGTCAGGCGTATGCGTCCTGAAAAGATCATTCTCCGTACAGCAAAGATAATTATAATTCATAACATGACTTGCGGCTCCGTTCATCTGATTCGCAAAGACGGGATCGCCCCATGTCACATCCACATAATAATACTGACCGTCGATCCTCACCATATTCCATCCATGATCGCCGCCGCTTTTTATCGTTCCTGTGATATAAGTACAGAACAGTCCCATCCGGTTCAGAATGTACTGGAAAGCCTTCGAGTAGCCCGCGCACACGGAGCGCTGATTCAGCAGAACGCTCTGAATGTTCTGATTATCCGCGCCGGAAGAATCATACTCCGTCCTGTCTATGATATATTCATAGACAAACCTGATCTTCTCATAATCCGTCGCCTCCGCGGGAATCTGGCTGATGCAAACATCCGCGGCCTGCTGGAGCTGCTCCTTTAAGGCCGCGCGGGAGCTCTCCGGAACCGTTGTGTCAAAATTATAGCTGACCACTTTCTTCGTGAGCCCCGACTCCTGGATCTGCGCGCTTGTATCGATCCAGAATATCTCCGGATGATCCGCCAGCACGGCATAATAGGTCTTCCAGAAATCATCGACCGTCACGCTCGAGTACAGCGGACCGGAATCCTCATTTCTCATGATATGTACATAAATTTCCCGGTAGGTTTCATGAAGCTCTTCCGGAAAATTTTCATAATAATATTCCTCCGCCGCCGGGCTGATCCCTTCTCTTACGGCCGCTTCTTCCCAGGCCTCTGCGCCGCCGCTGCTCCACACATATTTTACTCTCCCGACTATCCCGCCTGCCGGCGTCACTGCCAGACAAACGCCCATCGTCAGCAGTATGAGCGCTACATCCAGAAAAAACCGCAAAATTCTGTGCCGTCTCATTTTCCGATTCCTTTCTTATTAACGTTCATGCCCCGACGTTTTTGCGTCCTGGCATTATCATCATCTTAATCCAGAATCCGGAAAATTACAATACAAAGATTTTGTTTACATTCCTTTACATATCCGATATACTGAAAATACAGTAAAGGAGGACAAGCCATGTTTCGTTTGTGGGGAAAACTCTGGAAAGACAGCCGTCTGATCAGAGATACCGTGATCGAGGATCCGGGCGACGACACAAGAACACATAAGATTTTCCGGGCTCTCGATCAGATCTGTTATGAATTTGACCTGAGCAAACCGCTCTGGCTCGACGCAACCGTCTCTGAATTCAGGCGTCACAGCAAAGCGCGGTTTTACCAGGACAATTTTATTGATGAAATTGATTTCGATTACCTGGAAATCCAGATCATCGAGGAATCCTGACCGGAGGCCCTCCGGCAGGATATTCCAAATGCGGACAGCGGTCTGTCTGTGCGGTATCAGATTGAATATCAGATTGAATCAAAAAGGCCGAATGAATCCGGCATGGTTCCTTCTTCTACCGGGTCCTGTTCAAAAGGCACACCGTCTCAATCTCCTCCGTAAACGGAAACATGTCGTACGGCCACGCCCCCTGCGCCTGGTAGCCGTGCGCGGTCAGATATTTCAGATCCCGCGCCAGCGATTCCGGCCCGCAGGATATATAAACAATCTTTTTCGGGGCAAGCATGACCACCGAGGACATAAATTCCTCGCTGCTTCCCTGACGAGGCGGATCCATAAATACGACATCCGCCTTCTCTTTATCCTCCGCCATACCTGCCAGGAAATTCCCCGCGTCGTTCTGATAAAACGAAATATTTCTGACTCCGTTTTGCGCGGCATTTCTGACGGCGTCGCGCACCGCGTCTTTATTCAGCTCCACGCTGATGACCTCTTTGGCCTGCGGCGCGGCGATGATTCCGATCGTCCCGATCCCGCAGTAGGCGTCAATGACCCGTTCCTTTCCCGCAAGCCCCGCAAGCTCGACCGCCTTTCGGTACAAAAGCTCTGTCTGGACGGAATTGACCTGATAGAAAGACCTGGAAGAAATGCGGAATGTGCAGCCGCAAAGCTCATCCTCAATATAACCTTTCCCATAGATCACGTTCTCTTTATCTCCAAGCACCATGCTTGTCTGCCTGTTGTTCACATTCACGATGATCGTTGTAATCTCCGGGTGCAGCTTGCGCAGCGCTTTGACAAAATTATTTTTTGACGGCAGAATCGGCGAACCAAGCACAAGCACAACCATGATCTGTCCGGTTTTATGCCCGACGCGCACGAGCACATGGCGCAGCAGACCATATCCTGTATCTTCATCGTACGTCCTGATCTTAAATGATTTCAGCAGACCGCGGATATCGCGGATGATCGCGTCCGCCTTCTCATTCTCAATCAGGCAGTTATCCACCGGAACAACTCTGTGCGTGCCCTCCTGGTAGATTCCCGATATAATCCTCCCGTCCCGCGTCCTGTCAAAAACCGCGTGAACCTTATTCCTGTAATGAAGCGGCTGTTCCATCCCCACAACAGGGCTGACTTTGCAGTACGGCTTCAGCAGCTTCGCCACGCGCTCCCTCTTAAGCTTCAGCTGCTCCTCATAAGGCATCTTCAGATACCGGCAGCCGCCGCACTTTCTGTCAGCGGGACAGAACAGGCTGCTCGTTTTTTCCCTTACGTTTTTTGAGGCATTCTGCGTTTTTTCTGTCATCTTTCCTCCTGTATTTTTTGTGACATCATGGGGCTGTCGGGAAATAGGTTAACCGGGAGCTTGTTATAATCCAGTTGTACACATGTCTGAGACAGATGTCTG
>CANQEC010000211.1 GCA_947594335.1 uncultured Lachnospiraceae bacterium | reverse complement strand
ACAGCATTGAGAAAGGATACAGCTATGGATTTGTATACACATAAGGTACAGTATTACGAGACGGACCGGATGGGGATTACGCACCACTCCAATTACATCCGCTGGATGGAAGAAGCGCGGATGGATCTTCTCGACCAGATGGGCTGGGGCTACGATAAACTGGAGGCGGCGGGAGTCGGCTCGCCGGTTCTGGCGGCGAACTGCCGGTACAAACATGCCACAACTTACGGGGATGTGGTGAGCATCCAGGTCAGGGTGCAGAAGTTTAACGGCGTCAGGCTGACGCTGGAGTATGAGATGAAAAACGCGGCGAACGGAGAGCTTGTGCTGACAGGCACGACGGAACACTGCTTCCTGGATAAGGATATGCGGCCTGTCCGGCTGAAGAAGCTGCTGCCGGAGTTTTATGAAAAATTATGCGATGAAATACAAAGTGAATAAGGAGGAGCTGAAGAAATGGAAATAAAAGAAGCGCTGCAGCAGTTTGATCTGCTGCAGAAAAAGTGATACGCGTTCAGGACCGCAAATTCGGCGCTCTATCTGGACGGCACGACGGTCGCTCCGAAGGACACGGCCGAGGGGAGGGGCGTCGCCCTCGGGATCCTGGCCGGGGAACAGCAGAAGCTGATGACGGGCGAGGATACAGGAAAGCTGCTGGAATTTCTTGACGGGAAGAAGGAAGAGCTGGATTTCGTACAGCGGCGCCAGGTGGAAGAAATGCTCAGGTCGTATCGCCGGATCAAAAGCATACCGGCGGACGAGTACATGGAGTACGCGATGCTGATGAACGAGGCGGATGACGTGTGGCACAAGGCGAAGGAAGCGGACGATTTTGAGATGTTCCGCCCGGTGCTTGAGCGTCTGGTCGCCTTCAACCGGAAATTCGCGGGCTACTATGATCCCGAAAAGAAGCCGTATGACGCTCTTCTGGACGATTATGAGCGTGGCATGACCATGGAATTTCTTGACCGCTTCTTTGATACGCTGAGGGAGAAGATCGTTCCTCTGATCCGTGCGGTCGGGCAGAAGCCGCAGATCGACGACAGTTTTCTGCACCGGCATTATCCGGTCGAGGCGCAGAAGAAATTTGCGGATTATCTGATGGAAGTGCTCGGACTCGACAGAAATCACTGCGGGATCGGGGAGACCGAGCATCCGTACACGCTGGAATTTAACAACAAGGACGTCCGCATCACGACAAATTATAAGGAAGATAATCCGACCTTCGCGATGTATTCCGTGATCCACGAGGGCGGACACGCCAAATATGAGCTCGGTATCCGCGATGATCTGCAGTACACCTGCCTGGCGGGAGGAAGCTCAATGGGAGTCCATGAGAGCCAGTCGCGCTTCTATGAGAACATTATCGGGCGTTCACGTCCGTTTATCGAGGCGGTCTTCCCGAAAATGCAGGAATTTTTCCCGGAACAGCTTGCGGATGTGACGGCGGAGCAAATGTACCGGGCCGTGAACCGTGTGGAGCCGTCCCTTGTGCGCATCGAGGCGGATGAGCTGACCTACTGCCTGCATATCATGGTGCGCTATGAGATCGAGAAACAGCTGATCGGAGGGACGCTGGAAGTAAAAGATGTGCCGCGCGTCTGGAAAGAACTGTACCAGGAATATCTCGGCGTGAATGTGCCGGACGACAGGAGCGGGTGCCTGCAGGACAGCCACTGGTCCGGCGGTTCAATCGGCTATTTCCCGTCCTACGCGCTCGGCAGCGCCTACGGCGCGCAGATGCTCCGAAATATGGAGAAAGAAATCGACGTGTGGGGTCAGGTGTCAAAGGGGGATCTCTCTGGCGTGTCGGGATGGCTGAAGGAGAAGATTCACCAGTACGGATGCCTTCTTGAACCGGCGGAGCTCGTGAAGAACGCCTGCGGGCAGTTTGATCCGACGGTGTACACGGACTATCTGACGGAGAAATACACGAAATTATATCGGCTGGACTGATACAGGTTCCGCGGATGAAGGTTCCCGTGCGCTGAAAATGAAGGAAAGTTCAGGCTGGTCGGGCCGCCGCGCACAAAACCGCCGTAAATTACAATCCGCAGGCCGGCCGCACATAGCTGCAGCCGGAAAGTCCTGTGAATACGAAAGGAGAACAAATATGCCGGAAAACTGTCAGCAGCTGCGTTATCTCTCGCTGCTCTCTGAAAAATATCCAACCATCGCGGCCGCCGCGAGCGAGATCATAAAAACGGAGGCGGCTCTCCGTCTCCCCAAGGGGACGGAACACTTCATGTCGGACCTTCATGGCGAGAACGAGGCGTTCATCCACATCCTGAACAACGCGTCGGGGTATATTCGCGAGAAGATCGACGTGGTTTTTGCCGGGGAGCTGACGCAGAAAGAGCGCGCGGATCTGTCCACGCTGATCTATTATCCGGAGGAGAAGCTTCCGGTTCTGAAGACGGAGCAGACGGATCTCGAACAGTGGTACCACCACACGCTTCTGCGCCTCATCAATCTGTGCCGCTTCGTGTCCTCGAAGCACACGCGTGCCCATGTGCGCCAGTGCCTGCCCAAAGCCTGCGCCTATGTGCTGGACGAGCTGCTGCACGCCCATTTTGAGGATCACGACAAGAAACTGTATTACGGGGCCATCGTGGACAGCATCATCGCCTACCACCGCGCTGACGCCTATATCATGCGCTTCTGCGAGCTGATCAAGCGCCTGGCTGTGGACAGGCTCCATATCGTGGGCGATCTGTTTGACCGCGGTCCCCGGCCGGATCTGATCCTCGAGCGCCTGATGGAACACCACGACGTCGATATTCAGTGGGGAAACCACGACACGGTCTGGATGGGGGCTGCCGCCGGAAGCCCGATCTGCATCCTGACGGTGCTCAAGACGACGCTTGCCTACAACAACACCGACACGATCGAGCACGGCTACGGGATCAGCCTGCGCGAGCTGGATCATCTGGCGCAGGAGAGCTATGAACACAGCAGCCTGGACCGCTGGATGCCCAAAGGGGATCAGAGGAACCACAGCACAGAGGAAGCGCTGCGGCGCGCGGCGCAGATGCACAAGGCCGTGACGATCATGATGCTGAAGGTGGAGGCCGAGGTCATCGCGCGCAATCCGGATTTCCAGATGCAGGGGAGAGATTATCTGAATCATATCGATTACGCGAAGGGGACGGTACAGTGCGGCGGCAAAGAATATCCGCTGCTGGACTGTGATTTTCCGACGGTTGACCCGGAGCATCCGACCCGCCTGACCGCGCGTGAGGAGGAAGTCATCCGGGACCTGATCCGAAATTTCCGCGAGAGCGCGCTGCTCCAGAAGCACGTCCGCTTCCTGTATTCCGCCGGTTCCGTGTACAAGGTGACGAACGGAAACCTGCTGTATCACGGCGCGGTTCCGATGACCGCAAAGGGAGATTTTGCAAAAGAGACCTTTGAGGGGAAACAATACGCAGGAAAAGCGCTCTTTGATTATTGCGACGAGAGGGCGCGGCAGGGATTTTTCGCGCCGGAAGGCAGCCTGCAGCGGCAGGCCGGACAGGATTTCCTGTGGTATCTCTGGTGCGGACGGCTCAGCCCGATCTACGGGCGCAGCGCCATGACGACGTTTGAGCGGATCTATATTGCCGACAAGGAGACGCACAAAGAGATAAAAGATCCTTATTATAATCTGATTCAGAAAGAGGAGACGGCGGACATGATCCTGCAGGAGTTCGGACTCGGGCAGAAGCACTGCCATATCATCAACGGACATGTCCCGGTGAGGGCGGTTGAGGGTGAGAGCCCGGTGAAAGGCCATGGGAAGCTGATCGTGATCGACGGCGGATTCTGCCGCGCCTACCATGAGAAGACAGGCATCGCGGGCTACACGCTGGTCTACAACTCCCGCGGCCTGCTCCTGCGCACCCATCAGCCCTTTGAGAGCGCGGCGAAAGCGATCGAGGAGGATGAAGACATCACCTCCTCCAGAGAATATATCTATACGGCGCCGGTGCGGCTGCTGGTGAAGGATACCGACGCAGGGAAAGAAAAGCTTGCCCTGATCGAAGATCTGAAGCAGCTTGTGAAAGCGTACCAGCAGGGGAAACTGCGGGAGAAGCCGATGTGATCCCCCGCCCGATTCTATGCGCAGGCCTGCATAAAGAAGTCAGCTGCTGCCGCGGCATACGGACAGCGCAGCGCGGGCAGGAGGTGCTTTTCCTCCTGCCCGGTTTTTGTTTTTTATTTCACGTCTTCGTACATCTCAATATAATGCTGCAGCCGTCCGAACGCCCCTTTGTAGATCAGAGAGAGCAGCTTGTCGAGGCGGCGCAGCGCGAGCTGCGCGTCCTCTGAGGAGATCAGATTGTCCCGCAGGGCGTCCGCAAGCTCGTCCAGATCCACCACGCGCACAAAGCCGTCCGGATAGACGATCACATCCACAAGCAGGTCAGTGACCACCCAGGTGTTCGTCGACGGATCCGAAGAATATTTCACAATGTCACAGTACCAGCTGATCAGGTTGCCGTCGTGATCGAAAAATTTGCTGACCTTGAAGCCGCGTTCCAGAAAATAACAGGAATAACCGTGGTGCAGCGTCTTCTTGGGACGTATCGTATTCCATTTTGTGACGATCACTTCCGAATCTTTGTAAAGGATCACATCATCCTCGAGAAGCAGACATTCTTCCGGGATGATTCGTTTTCTGTAAAGTCTGATTTCATTCATGTGAATCCTCCTGTAATCCTCCTTAAAAGAGATGATAACGAACGGGCCAAACGGCTATCCCTATGGTGTCTTTGTATGAGCATAACAGAAAACACGCGAATTGTCTATAGAAATTTGTAATAACAGCACAAAAAGACAGAAAAATAAAAAGTCAATCTATACAAAATGCCCACTTCTTTTTTTACGCCCCTTCCAAAATCTTTTTTCTCAAAAACCATGAGAAAATGTCATGAAATGACCGGTTTGTGACCGGGGGGGGTATAATGGA
>CANQEC010000210.1 GCA_947594335.1 uncultured Lachnospiraceae bacterium | reverse complement strand
ATTCTTCTTGAGAAGATGTCCTACGCGGGCGGCAACACGACGAAGGCGACCGGCGGCATGAACGCGGCGGAGACGCATTACCAGGAAGAGCAGGGAATCGAGGACAGCGTGGAGCAGTTCGTCGAGGATACGATGGAAGGCGGTCACCAGATTAATGACAGAGATCTGGTAACGACGATGGCTGAAAATTCCGCGGCAGGGATCGACTGGCTTGACGAGATCGGCGCGCCTCTTCCGAAGGTATCCTTCTCCGGCGGAGCGACGAACGCCAGAATCCATTCTCCGGAGGACGGTTCCGGCGTTGGAGAATACCTGGTGGAAGCATTCACAAAACAGCTGGACAACCTCGGAATCGAGATTATGTACAACACAAAGGCGACAGAACTGATCGAGGAGGACGGAGCGGTTGTCGGCGTGAAGGCGGAGTCCGATACGGCAGATTATACGATCGAGGCAAAGGCTGTGATCCTCGCGACCGGCGGATTCGGCGCGAATGAGGAAATGTACACGAAGTACCGCCCGGACCTTAAGGGAACCGTGACGACAAACGCTCCGGGCGCAACCGGAGACGGTATCGTGATGGCGCAGGCAGTGGGCGCGGATCTTGTTGACATCGATCAGATCCAGCTCCATCCGACCGTAGAGCAGACCACGAGCATGCTGATCACAGAGGGCGTCCGCGGCGACGGCGCGATCCTTGTGAATCAGTCTGGCGAGCGTTTTATCAACGAGATGGAGACGCGCGACGTTGTCTCCGCGGCAGAGCTTGAGCAGGAAGGCTGCTATGCGTATGTTATCTTTGACCAGTATCTGCGTGACAACCTGAAGGCAATCGAGAAATATGTGACGAACGGTCTGACCGTGCAGGCGGATACCTACGCGGAGCTTGCGGAGCTGATCGGCGCAGATCCGGATACCTTTACCAAGACGATGGTTGCGTGGAACTCTGCGGTGGCAAATCAGAATGATAAAGCGTTCGGCAGAGATACCGGTATGGAGAATATGCTGAATACGGCTCCGTACTATGCGATCAAGATCGCTCCCGGCATCCATCACACGATGGGCGGCGTGAAGATCAACACCAGCGCTGAGGTTATCAATACGGAAGGCGAGCCGATTCCGGGACTGTTTGCGGCAGGAGAGGTTACCGGCGGCGTACATGGCGGCAACCGGATCGGCGGCAACGCGGTGGCGGATATCGTCGTGTTCGGCGGCATCGCGGCGGACAGCGCGATCGCGTACTGCGGCGAGTAAACAGAAGAACAGACTTATATGTGCAGATAATTTGAAACCTTATACTGTAATATTGACAAGAAAAGAAGAAGCCGCGCTTTCGGGGAACCGGAGCGCGGCTTCGCATATTTTTTCAAAAATATATGGAGTATTTTCGCATTTGTTCAAAAAGTATTTTTTCGACGCGGGAAAGAACATCATTTTCATATACATTCGTCATGTCTGACAGCAAAGTTGTACCATTTGTTATTTAACTGCCGCTTGGGCTGATCTCCTTTGGACGAGCGATTCTGCAGAGGATCCTGTTGTGTAGTTATTCTGCATCTTATCCCCCCTTGGCTGCATTTTACCATCCGGGTTTGGGGCAGTCAATTAATAGCTATGAAAACCTATGATTCCACATCAAAATACGATCTCGTAATCTCAATATATTCCCTGACATAACTGGAAAGATAGCTTCCCTTGCGGTACGCGACGACGAAATCCGAGCTTGTCTTTGGCTCGCCGAAGCTGTAGCAGTCGATCGGTTTTGTGACGACGCGGTGACGCAGGTGCGATTCAAAAATAAAGGACACTCCGTATCCCAGGGCAACCAGCTCCATGAGGGCGGGCAGATTACTGGTGTACATCACATTTTCGAATTTGAGTCCGTGTTCATGAAAATAATCGTCGGTGATCTGGCGGGTTCGCTGCTCCGGCATCATCTGAACCAGAAGCTCGTTTTTCAAAAGTGCGGGATCCAGCCTGGGATAATGGCTGGCCGGATTAGGCTGGGAAAAGCGGCCGATCGGGTGATTCGCACAGGTACAGATCAGCATCTCTTCGCCCCAGAGCGTTTCATACTCGATGAGCGGATTCAGGTCGTTCGGCTTGCTGTAGAAAGCCACCTCCACCTGTCCGTCAAGGAGCCGCCGGTCATTTTCATCGGAGCTGCCTTCAAAGACATTGACCTTGACATGAGGATGCCTCTGATGAAAAGCGGGCAGGGTATAGGGAAGCATATAGGAACAGCGCATGTTGGAGAAGGCCACGTTCAGCACGCCGATATCCCGCCGGATAATATCCGCCAGCTCCGTGTCCAGATCATTTTTCAGCTGCAGGATCTGCCGCGCGCGGTCCACGTACCGCTCTCCGGCATAGGTCGGCAGATATTTGTGACCTACTCTGCGAAAGAGCTTCAGACCGAGGTCATGCTCCAGGGAGCTGAGAAATTTGCTCAGCGTCGGCTGGCTGACATACAGGGATTCGGCCGCTTTTGTCAGGTTCTGATGTTTTGCGATCGAAAGAATGTAAGTAAGTTCACGAAAGTCCATAATTTCCTCCCTTTTTCCATAATCTTACCATAATCTGTCATGAATTTCAATGCAATATATATATGAATTTTATAAAAATCATTCTAAAAAAGAATAATTTCAAAGTCAGAAAAAAAAGGGTGTTTTTGGAGATACTCCAGCCTGTTTTTGTAAAAATGTCATAAAAATGCGATATTTCGCTTGTGCAAGATAGCTATATATATAACTTTTCCCCATGAATGAAATGAAAAATATGAATTTTATATATTTTTCGATGTATGTTACGATAACGCCATAAAAGGAATGGCGCCAGATTCCTGATAAAATTTCATAGCATCATAATTTAAATTGCTGCGCATCCAAAAAGAACGCTGCAATCGCATGACAGTGTGTTCTGAAGATGTGAAAGGAGGACTGCAATGGTTACATTATATGATTCCGGTGTGTATCTTTTGAACGGCAGTACGCTGGTTCCCGAGGAGAACGCTCCGGCTGTTGTCAACGTTTCAAAAGAAGAAGCAAAAAAAGGTACAATTTCCTATGGAATTCTGCAGAATCACAATGTAAGCGGAGATCCGGAGAATCTGAAGATCAAATTTGACGCGATCACCAGCCACGATCTGACTTATGTGGGAATTATTCAGACAGCGCGCGCGTCAGGACTTGATAAATTCCCGCTTCCCTATGTGCTGACCTGCTGCCACAACAGCCTGTGCGCTGTAGGCGGTACGATCAATGAGGATGACCATGTGTTTGGACTTACCGCCTGCCGGAAATACGGCGGCATCTACCTTCCGCCTCATATGGGAGTCATCCATCAGTATATGCGCGAGGCTATGGCCGGCGGCGGAAAGATGATCCTTGGTTCTGATTCCCATACCCGTTATGGAGCGCTCGGCACCATGGCCGTGGGCGAGGGCGGCGGCGAGCTGGTCAAGCAGATTCTGGAGCAGACCTGGGATACCGCTTATCCTGAGGTAATCGCCGTATATCTCGACGGAAAGCCGAATCCGGGCGTAGGACCGCAGGATATCGCAATCGCCATTGTTACCGCTGTGTTCAAGAACGGCTATGTGAAGAATAAGGTTATGGAGTTTGTGGGACCGGGCGTCTCCTCCATGAGTACCGATTACCGCAACGGCATCGACGTCATGACGACGGAGACGACCTGTCTCTCCTCGATCTGGCGGACCGATGAAGATACGAAAGATTTCCTTGCCCGCCATGGCAGAGCCGATGATTTCAAACAGCTGGATCCTGCTGACGTGGCATATTATGACGGCTGTGTATATATCGATCTCTCCACGATACACAGCATGATCGCTCTGCCGTTCCATCCGTCCAACGGCTTCGAGATCCGTGAGCTGAACGAAAATATGGACGACATTCTTCACGCTGTAGAAGAGGATGCGAAGAAACTGATCAAGCGTCCGGATCTTCATCTGAATCTCTGGGAAAAGGTGCATGACGGCGCGCTGTATGCAGATCAGGGCACGATCGCGGGCTGCGCCGGCGGTACGTATTCCAACATTATGGAAGCCGCGTATCTGCTGGATGGAAAGAGTACCGGAACAGGAGAGTTCGCTCTCGGCGTTTACCCGAGCAGCCAGGCCGTGATGCTTGACCTGGTGAGAAAGGGCGCGATTGAGAAACTGATCTCTGCCGGCGCAACGATCCGCACGGCTTTCTGCGGTCCGTGCTTCGGAGCAGGAGATACGCCGGCACACGGAAGTCTCTCTGTTCGTCATGCGACGCGCAACTTCCCGAACCGCGAGGGTTCCAAGCCAGGAAACGGCCAGATTGCCAGCGTAGCTCTGATGGATGCCCGTTCTGTTGCCGCTACTGCCGCAAACGGAGGACGCATCACAGCCGCGGATGAACTTGGCTATGAGTTTGTATGTCCTGAGTACAATTATGATCCGACTGCCTATGAGCACAGAGTTTATCAGGGATTTGGCAAAGGCGACAGCGAGGAGCCGCTTGTCTGCGGACCGAATATCAAAGACTGGCCGGAGCTTCCGCCGCTCAACGAGCATATGCTGCTTCGCGTATGCGCTTACATCACAGATCCTGTAACCACCACGGATGAGCTGATCCCGTCCGGCGAGACAGGTTCCTTCCGTTCCAATCCTCTGGGACTGGCTGAGTTCACCCTGAGCCGCCGCGTACCGGAGTATGTAGGAAAGGCAAAAGCAGTCAAGGCAAATGAGGAAGCGAGAAAAGCAGGAAACTGCCCGGACGAAGTGGCGGAGGTTCTCGCCAGAGTCCGCGCGATTCCGGGATGTGAGAATGTCACCGATGAGACGGTGGATCTCTCCAGCACAATTTACGCGGTGAAGCCGGGCGACGGTTCCGCCCGTGAGCAGGCCGCTTCCTGTCAGAGAGTACTGCTGGGCGGCGCGAATATCGTAAAAGAGTACGCGACCAAGCGCTAT
>CANQEC010000209.1 GCA_947594335.1 uncultured Lachnospiraceae bacterium | reverse complement strand
GGGCGTGGTGCTGGTGCTGTTTCTGCAGGGATATCCGCTTGCGGGAATCGGAATTATGACGATTGGCCTGACTATGAGTTCGTTCGGGCTTGCGGCCCTGATCCTGAGCTGGGTGTTTACCGGAAAAAAGAGAAAAAAGACGCCGTACGGCACGGCCGCACAGCCGTCATACGGCGCGGCGGAACGAACGGCTGAAACAAAAGAACAGACAGCGTGCGGAAAAGAACAGGACGGTTTTAAGGTAAAGGAGAGCGCAGATCACAGAGAGGAAGAAGAGCCGCAGCCTGGCCGCGGGCCTCTGACGCCGGACGAGCCGCGCGCCTGACAAAGGAGGGGAACGAAATGAAATTCAGAAAATTTATGACAGCAGTTACGCTGACCGGTATTTTTCTTACGGGGATCGGAGCGGGGATCGGGTTTGTGGAGTTCTGTGATTTTGAATATCAGGGAAATGTCGTGATGGGAGAAGAAAACAGGGAGGAAGCGCGGCTGGTATGGGAGCTTGGGGACGGCAAGTTCGCATCGCTTCATTCCTATGTCCCCTACGAGACAGAGGACATAACCGTCCAGAAGGAGACAAAAGTCCCAAAGGATGAGGTGTGGTTTGACATCGTTTACAATTCGGCGTGGGGAGAGCCTTATCTGGATTCTCATGTCGAGTATGCTCCGGCAGAGTACCTGGAAGAGAGCCGTTCGGACTGGACAGAGAAAGAATCGGACGAGAAGCTGGGCTACGCAGACATCTGGATGAACCATTCTCTGGAGGCGGCTGAGGAGATAAAGATCTTTATGAAAATAAAGGATCAGTTCCTGAAGGAGCTGAAGGCAAAAAAGTTCAGTACCTACAGCAGTCCGCGTATTTTTTCCGTAAAGGTGCGGGTGAATCCGGACAATTATGAGCGGCTGAACATCGTGGGCGCTTACGGGACGATCAAAATCCCGGACTGAGCAGGGACACACGTCACGGGGCCGGATCGTTCTGCATATCTTAAAGGGAAGCGATGAGCAGGAGCTTTTTATGATAAAAGTGATCATAGACGCCGGGCATGGCGGCAGCGACCCGGGCGCCGTGTACGAGGGGAGACAGGAAAAAGACGACACGTTAAAGCTTGCGCTGGCAGTCGGGCAGATTCTTGAGGACAATGGAGTGGACGTGGTATACACGCGGACGGACGACGTGTATCAGAAGCCGATCGAGAAAGCGCAGATCGCGAATGCTTCCGGCGCGGATTATTTTGTCTCGATCCACAGAAACTCCAGCCGGACGCCGAACCAGTATTCGGGAGTGGAGACGCTGGTGTACGATGAGTCGGGGATAAAAGCAGAGATGGCAGAGGAGATCAACAAAAGGCTTGAGAAGGTGGGATTTCACAATCTCGGGGTGACGGAGCGGCCCGGCCTGATCGTACTTCGCAGGACAAAAATGCCGGCGGTTCTGGTGGAGGCCGGATTTATCAATACGGAGGAGGATAACCGTCTGTTTGACGAACGGTTTGACGAGACTGCCCAGGCGATCGCGGACGGCATTCTCGCTGCCGTCGGCGGCGCTTCAAAGGAAAAGCTTTACCGGATACAGGTCGGAGCGTTCCGCAATCTGGGATATGCGCGGGACCTGCTTTACCAGCTGGAAAGAGACGGGTTTGAGGCGTTTATCTTTTGGGACGGAGAATTTTACAAAGTGCAGGCAGGGGCGTACCGGCAGCTGGAAAATGCCGTCCGCATGGAGGCTGCGCTGCGAAAGAAGGGTTATTCCACGTACATCGTGTCATAAAAAGTAATATTTTGGTCTTTTGGTTTCAGAAGATTTATGTTATACTTACGCATATGCGAAAAGAAATACAAATCATGGATATAACAAGACTGGACGGTATTGCACCGTCACTTCTTTTGTGGTTTTCCGAAACGGCAAGAGAGCTTCCGTGGCGCAGTGATCCGACCGCGTATCATGTGTGGGTGTCCGAGATCATGCTTCAGCAGACGCGGGTGGAGGCCGTAAAGCCCTACTATGCGCGTTTCCTTCAGGCGCTGCCGGATGTCAGAGCCCTGGCGGAATGTCCCACGGAGCAGCTTTTGAAGCTCTGGGAAGGGCTTGGCTATTACAATCGGGTAAGAAACATGCAGAGGGCCGCCGCAGAGGTCATGGAACGATACGGGGGAGAGCTTCCGTCGGAATTTGAGGAGCTGCTGACGCTTCCGGGGATCGGACGATACACCGCGGGAGCGATCGCGTCGATCGCCTGCAGCAGGGCGGTTCCCGCCGTGGACGGCAATGTGCTGCGCGTCGTCAGCCGCATCTGCGGAAACAGAGAGGATATTATGAAACAATCCGTGCGGGTTCTTTTTGAGAAAGAGCTTGCGCGGATTCTGCCGGTTAATGCCCCCGGAACATTTAATCAGGCGCTGATGGAACTTGGAGCGACCGTGTGCGTTCCGAACGGGGCGCCCTTGTGCGGGGAGTGCCCGGTCAGAACTTTCTGCTATGCGTATGAGACGGGAAAGCAGCAGGAATTTCCGGTTCGGGCCGCGAAAAAGAAACGCCGGGTTGAGGAGCGGACCGTGCTTGTAATACGCGACGGCGAGCGGGCCGCCATCAGACGCAGGCCGGAGAAGGGACTTCTGGCGGGGCTGTATGAGTTGCCGAACTATCCGGGACTGCTGTCGCCGGACGAGGCGCTCGCCCTTGTGAGATCAGAGGGCTGGAATCCGATACGTATTAAAAAACTGGAAAAGGCGCATCATATTTTCAGCCACGTGGAGTGGCGCATGGAAGGATATCTGGTACTGGTGGAGGAGTTTGACCAGGAAGGAAAGGACGGCTGGATACTGGCCGAGCCGGAGCGCACGGAGAGGGAATTTCCCGTGCCCGCCGCTTTTTCCGCTTACACGAAATATCTGAATATCCGTCTGGGACAGAATAAATACAGAGAGGAACTCGAAACATAAAAGAAGCTGACAGAAAAAAGCCTGAAATATCCATGTATGGAGGAATGAGATGAAGATTTTGTCGGTTGCGATCCCCTGCTATAATTCAGAAGCTTATATGGAGAAGTGTATCCGGTCGCTGCTTTGCGGGGGAAAGGATATAGAGATACTGATCGTGGACGACGGCTCCACAAAAGATAATACCGCGAAGATTGCCGACCGCTATGCGGCAGAGTATCCGGATATTGTAAAAGCGATCCACCAGGAAAACGGAGGACATGGCGAGGCGGTCAATATGGGGCTGCGCAGCGCGTCGGGAGTTTACTACAAGGTCGTGGACAGCGACGACTGGGTAAATTCCAAAGCCCTGCTTCGGATCATCCGGGCGATGAAGGAGCTGCAGGCGAAAGGCGAGACAGTGGATATGCTGCTTGCCAATTTTGTGTATGACAAGGTGGATGTGCCGCACAAAAAACTGATGCGTTTTCGCAATGTATTCCCGTGCGATGAAGTGTTCGGGTGGGATCAGATGCATCATATGCATCAGACGCAGTATATCCTGATGCATAATATTTTTTATCGGACCGGGCTGCTGCGGGAATGTCATCTGGAACTCCCGAAGCATACGTTCTACGTGGATAACATTTTCGCGTTTCAGCCGCTCCCGTATGTGAAAAAAATGTATTACATGGATGTAAATCTGTATCATTATTTTATCGGCCGGGAAGACCAGTCAGTCAATGAGAAGGTGATGATCAGCCGGATCGACCAGCAGATCCGGGTCAACAAGATCATGATCGATGTCATAGCCGGGGAGGATTTTTCGGGAAAGAGCGACAGGCTGCGCAAGTATATGCTGATCTATCTGGACAAGATCATGACAGTGACGTCCATGATGCTGATTCTCTCCGGAACGAAGGAAGCGCTTGAGAAAAAGAGGGATATCTGGAGATACCTCAGGAACGCGGACGGGAAAGTTTACCGCAGACTTCTGATCACGCCGCTCGGGCTTGCGATGCATATACCGGGGAAAATCGGCAGGGGAATTGCCTGCCGGGGTTATCGCATCGCGCAGAAATTTGTGGGATTCAACTGAGATTTTCCGTGAACTGCGGCGTCTGCAGCGGTGAATTTTCCGCCGCAGTTCATATGTGTGCAGGCGTCCGTACAGGAGGGAAAGCTGTCTCCTGCCCGATTAGGGGGTGTCGGGAAATATGGAACAAGCCCTATTGGACATTTGCCGACAGCCCCGAAGTTTTACCGCTTCTGCGGAGCATTTCTTTTTAACGCTTTCAGAATATGGCAGATGTCGTCCACATCCTCACTGCTCAGCTCGTCAAAATGGTCGAGCTGATTTTTTACTGCCTCGAGGGTCTCGTCCCGGATGCCCTTCGGCTGTGCCGGAGGATTCAGAAAATACGAGGTCAGCGTACTGGTAATCGTTCCGAGCAGGCCGATTCCGAGCAGCATCAGCACCATGGCGATGATCCGTCCGTAAAAGGTGGAGGGGGAGATGTCTCCGTAACCAACGGTAGTGGTAGTGACAAAAGCCCACCAGATCCCGTCTCCGTAGCTCATTCCTTCCGCAAAATGGATCAGGATCCCGCCGATGATGATCATGATGGTTGTGATAAAAACCACATATTTAAAGCCGTTTGTGTTAAAAAAGCGGCGTGCCTTTTTCAAAGGACGGTACATAAAGGCGAACATCCGCGGCAGCTTCGCAAATCTGGCTATGGAGGCCATTTTGAACAGGCGGAATACGGTGTGAAACGGAAGAATCGCGATCAGGTCGCAGATATTTGTCCGGATGTATTTGGCTTTGTCTTCCGCCAGAAAAAGCCGGACCAGGTAATCGGCCAGGAAAACGGACAGAATCGCCTGGTCAGCCCTGGTCTGCCACTCGTTCAGTCCCTGGGAGAGATCAACTATTACCAGGAAGACAGCCGCCGCCGCGAGGACACTGATTATAATGTCATAAATTTTATGCTGTGATTTGCTGAGTTTCATAATAATCACCCCGTGACCATTTTGAATTTT
>CANQEC010000208.1 GCA_947594335.1 uncultured Lachnospiraceae bacterium | reverse complement strand
CGCGAACACAAGCTCTTTTACCCCGTTCGCGTTGGCTCCCGGCGTATTAAATACGACGATCCCCTGCTCCGCGCAGCGCTCAAGCGGAATATTGTTTACGCCTGCCCCGGCACGCGCGATTGCCTGCACTGTTGAAGGCAGCTCCATCTCATGCATGACGGCGCTGCGCACCAGAATCACATCCGCCTCATCCATGGACTCCACCTTGCTGTAATCCTCCGTAAATCTGCGAAGCCCAACCTCCGCGATCGGATTCAGACACATATATCGATACATTTTTACAGATTCTCCTCCTCAAATTTTTTCATAAACTCCACAAGCTTCTGCACTCCCTCAACCGGCATTGCGTTATAAAGACTTGCCCGCATTCCGCCGACGGTTCTGTGTCCCTTGAGATTCAGAAAACCTGCTTTCTCCGCCGCTTTTACGAATTTTGCGTCAAGCTCCGCATTCCCCGTCACAAACGGAACGTTCATCAGCGAACGGTCTTCTTTCACGACCGTCCCACGGAACATCCGGCTCTGATCCAGATAATCATAGAGGATTGAGGCCTTCTTTTCATTGTGCGCCTTCATTCCCTCAAGACCGCCCATTGACTCGATCCATTTGAATACCTTGCCGCAGATATAGATGCACCAGCAGTTCGGCGTGTTGTACATGGAGCCGTTGTCCGCGTGGGTTTTATATTTCATC
Organism: uncultured Lachnospiraceae bacterium; assembly: GCA_947594335.1. GTDB lineage: Bacteria > Bacillota > Clostridia > Lachnospirales > Lachnospiraceae > Choladousia. The sequence goes on along the minus strand of CANQEC010000208.1, from coordinate 4,288 downwards.
ATTGTGGGAGTAAACGGAAGCACGTCATCCGTGATCAGATCATTCCTCACGATCGCGATCACCATGCCGGCCGGTCCGACATTTTTCTGGACGCCGCCGTAAATAATCCCATAATCGCTGACGTTGACCGGCTCTGAGAGGAAACAGGACGACACGTCCGCAACCAGCAGTTTTCCTTTCGTATTCGGAAGCTTTTTGTACTTTGTCCCATAGATTGTATTGTTTTCACAAATGTAGACATAATCCGCGTCCGGGCTGACCGGCAGATCGCTGCAGTCGGGAATATAGGAAAACGTCCTGTCCTCACTGGAAGCAATTTTGTTCGCTTTTCCGTATTTCTGTCCTTCCTGCCACGCTTTTTTCGCCCACTGTCCTGTCACGATATAATCCGCGACGCGGTTCTTCATCAGATTCATCGGGATCATCGCAAACTGAAGGCTTGCTCCTCCCTGAAGAAACAGTACGCTGTAATCATCCGGGATATTCATCAGCTTCCTGATATCCGCCTCCGCCTCCCGGATAATCTCATCAAACATTGACGACCGGTGGCTCATCTCCATCACGGACATCCCGTATCCGCGGTAATCCATCATCTCCGCCTGCGCTTCTGCAAGCACCTGCTCCGGCAGCACAGCCGGTCCGGCAGAAAAATTGTAAACCCTGCCCATGGGCAATCCCTCCTTATTTCAAGACTCGCTCGGGAGTCATTCTCCGTCTGATACAAATCCTGAATCAGACCGCAGTCGTGATTCAGGATTTATAATTTTTGATATTGTAACGTTTTGTTAAAAAAATGTCAAGCAGATATTCCGCACCGTTTGCGAATTATTCCGCGATATCATCCTGATCAAAGACTTCCTCGATCGGTTTCCCTGCCGGTACCATCGGGAACACCTTGTCGTCCTGATCGATCACGCATTCGATCACAACCGGTCCTCCAAGCGCAAGCGCTTTTTTGACCGCCGGGGCAAGCTCTTCTTTCGAAGTCACACGGATACCCGTAACGCCGAGACCTTCCGCAACCTTTATAAAATCCACGCTGTCGTTCAGGATCGTCTGCGCATAGCGTTTTCCGTAAAACAGAGTCTGCCACTGACGCACCATGCCAAGCACATGATTGTTGATAATAATCTCAATGATCGGAATGTTATAGCGGGAGGCCGTCGCAAGCTCATTCATATTCATGCGGAAGCAGCCGTCGCCCGCGATATTGATCACCGTCTTATCCGGGTTCGCGATTTTCGCGCCTATCGCGGCTCCGAGGCCATATCCCATTGTTCCGAGTCCGCCGGAGCTTAAGAAGGTGCGCGGCGCCGAATATTTATAATACTGGGCGGCCCACATCTGATGCTGTCCGACATCGGTCACGATAATCGCATCTCCCTTTGTCTGACGGTAAAGTTCTTCAACGACATACGGACCTGTCAGCGCTTCCTTGTTATATCTTAACGGATACCGCTCTTTGAGCGCCTTGATGTTTTCATCCCACTCGTCATGCCGGTGCTCTTCGATCCGCGCGTTCAGGCGTTTCAGCACTTCCTTCACATCTCCGATGATGCTCGCGTCCACAACGACATTCTTGTTGATCTCCGCCGGATCGACATCAATCTGGATAATCTTCGCATGCTTCGCGAAATTTTTCGCCTGACCGACCACACGGTCACTGAAACGGGAACCGACCGTAATCAGCAGATCGCACTGCGTCACGCCGAGGTTCGCCGCCTTTGTCCCGTGCATGCCGAGCATTCCGCAGTACAGTTCGCTTTCCCCGCTGTAGGCGCCCTTACCCATCAGGGAGTCCGCAACCGGAGCATGAATCTTGTCCGCAAATTCCTTCAGTTCCCCGGCAGCCCCTGAAATCACCGCGCCGCCGCCGACGAAGATAAAGGGCTTTCTGCATCTGTTGATCAGACCGACTGCGCGGTCGAGATCTTCCTCGCGGATGTATTCCGTGCTGCGGACGATCGGTTCCGGCTTCTGCGGCGTGTACTCCGCAAATCCCGCGGTAACATCCTTGGTGATATCGATCAGGACAGGACCCGGCCTGCCCTCCTGGGCGATCTGAAACGCCCAGCGCACGGTATCCGCAAGCTTTTCAACATCTTTTACGATAAAATTATGCTTCGTGATCGGCATGGTAATTCCGGTGATATCGACCTCCTGGAAGCTGTCTTTTCCAAGCAGGGCAACCCCGACATTCGCGGTGATCGCGATAATCGGGACGGAATCCATGTATGCCGTCGCAATGCCTGTCACAAGATTGGTCGCGCCGGGTCCGGAAGTCGCCATGCAGACACCGACCCTGCCTGTGGAGCGGGCATATCCGTCAGCCGCGTGGGACGCGCCCTGCTCGTGGGATGTCAGGATATGCCTGATCTCGGATGAATGCTTATACAGCTCATCGTATATGTTGAGAATCGCTCCTCCCGGATATCCGAAGACGGTGTCAACACCCTGCTCCTTCAGGCATTCGATAAGGATTTCTGATCCGTTTAATCTCATAGTCTTTCTCCTTCCTGCGTATTATTTATCTTTCGGCAGTTCCAGGACAGCTCCTCTGTTTCCGGAAGTCACAAGAGCCGCGTATCTTCTGAGATATCCGCTGGTGATCTTCGGCTCGCGCGGCTGCCATTTTGCCCGGCGTTCGGCAAGTATTTCATCGCTCACCGCAAGATTCAGGCTGCAGTTCGGAATATCGATCTTTATAAGATCCCCTTCCTCCACAAGAGCGATCGGTCCGCCGACAGCAGCCTCCGGCGAAACGTGTCCGATTGAGGCCCCTCTTGAAGCGCCGCTGAAACGTCCGTCCGTGATCAGCGCCACGCTGTCGCCAAGTCCCATGCCCGCGATCGCGGAAGTGGGGTTGAGCATCTCGCGCATGCCCGGGCCGCCTTTCGGTCCTTCATAGCGGATGACGACGACATCGCCCGGATTGATCTTTCCGCCGAGGATTGCCGCGATCGCGTCCTCCTCACACTCAAATACACGCGCCGGTCCCTCGTGGACCATCATCTCCGGAAGTACCGCCGAGCGCTTTACAACACCGGAATCCGGGGCAAGATTGCCTTTGAGGATCGCAAGACCGCCTGTCTCGCTGTACGGATTTTCGATCGGACGGATTACCTCAGGATTGAGATTTGCGCATCCGGAAATATTCTCGCCAACCGTCTTTCCTGTCACGGTCATACAGTCAAGATTCAGCAGATTCTTCTTTGTCAGTTCGTTCATGACAGCATAAACGCCGCCCGCCTCGTTGAGATCCTCCATATAAGTCGGACCGGCCGGAGCCAGATGGCAGAGATTCGGCGTGCGCGCGCTGATCTCGTTCGCGATATCGACATTCAGCTCAACGCCTGCCTCATGGGCGATTGCCGGAAGATGCAGCATGCTGTTCGTCGAGCATCCAAGCGCCATATCCACAGTCAGTGCGTTCATGAACGCCTTCTCCGTCATGATATCCCGCGGACGGATGTCTTTTTTCAAAAGTTCCATAACCTGCATGCCGGCCATTTTCGCAAGACGGATGCGCTCAGAATAAACCGCCGGAATCGTGCCGTTGCCGCGAAGGCCCATGCCAAGCACCTCCGTCAGGCAGTTCATGCTGTTCGCCGTATACATACCGGAACAGGAACCGCAGGTCGGACAAACCTTGTTCTCATATTCCGCAACCTCTTCATCGCTCATCTTGCCCGCGACATTCTCTCCGACTGCCTCAAACATACTGGAAAGACTGCGCTTTCTTCCTTTGAGATGACCTGCCAGCATCGGACCGCCGCTCACAAAGATCGTCGGGATATTCAGCCTCGCCGCCGCCATCAGAAGTCCCGGAACATTCTTGTCGCAGTTCGGGATCATAACAAGCGCGTCAAACTGATGCGCGATCGCCATACACTCCGTGGAATCCGCGATCAGGTCGCGCGTCACGAGCGAATATTTCATGCCGACATGGCCCATCGCGATTCCGTCGCAGACCGCAATTGCCGGAAATTCTCTCGGCACACCGCCGGCCATTGCCACGCCGAGCTTTACCGCCTCCGTAATCTTATCCAGATTCATGTGTCCCGGAACCACTTCATTATAAGAATTCACAATACCGACCAGCGGCCGTCTCATCTCCTCCTCGGTAAGTCCGAGCGCGTTAAACAGCGACCGGTGCGGAGCCTGCTGAATGCCCTTTTTCACTGCATCACTTTTCATAATCGATCCTCCTCACGTACTCACCTGCATTTTTTCATATTATTATGAGATATTGCAGGTACTCTGATCATCATACCTTTACACAGACTGC
>CANQEC010000207.1 GCA_947594335.1 uncultured Lachnospiraceae bacterium | reverse complement strand
CCGAACACACAGTATCCGCCGCGCATTCCCCGGCTTCATCCGCAGGGTTTTTCCGATCCCCGCCCGCGGCAGAACACGCAGCATTCTTCCTGCACTCCCTGTCCGCGTCTGCGGGATCTTTCTGCCCCGCGTCTACGGAGAGTATTTCCATCCTGCATCCGTACAGCTCCACTGTGTACGTGCGCTTTTCGGGGATCAGCGTAAGGTCGCCCTCAGCTGGATGAATCACGATGCTCTGCTCTTTTTCATCGTCCCAGTGCAGTGCAAATTTTGTCTTTGCACAGATGCCTTTTTCATACGCCGTCGTCTCATTCTCATCCTCATACATCGTGAACGAACCGTTATCTCCGCCGTACACCTTCAGCGTCAGCTCCTTCGGATTGGAACATGCGGCAGTGCCGGAAATCTCCGGCGTAAACGGCAGGACCGCCCCCGCTTTCGCAAACACAGGGATCGTGTCGATTCCGCGGTAAAATTCAAGCCTGCGGCCGCCGCGGTAGGTTCTTCCCGTAAACAGATCAAACCAGATTCCTTCCGGAAGCCACGCGTTCACTTTCGCAACGTTCAGCCCGCGGATCCGCGGGGACGTGATCGGAGCAGCGATCATCTCCGTTCCGAAGAAATACTGATTTTTCATCTCATAGGCGGCGGGCTCCTCCGGATACTGATAATACAGCGGCTCCACGATCGGCAGATTGTCCCTGTACGCGCGGTAATTCATCGTGTACAGATACGGCATCATCTCATGGCGCAGCCGCAGGAAATTCCCCATCATGCGGCGCACTTCCTCCTTGAAGCGCCACGGTTCCTTGCCGTTGAACTCGTCCTTCGTTGAGTGGAGGCGCATCAGCGGAGAAAATACGCCGTACTGCACCCAGCGGCCGATCATCTCATCGTCCTTTATGCCGAACATATGACCGCCGATGTCGTGGCTCCACCAGCCAAATCCAATGTTGGAGGCCGTCGCCGTAAAGTACGGCTGGAAATCCAGGGAATCCCAGGTCATATGCGTATCCCCGGAAAAACCTGCCGGATATCTGTGCGAACCCGGACCGGCGTACCGGGAAAACGTCATCGGCCTTTTCCCGTCCCGGCCGCTGTCAAGGTAATGGAAATGATTCAGCATCCAGAGCGGATCCAGACCCTCCACCTTCGTATTGGAGCCCTGCTGCCAGTCAAGCCACCAGAAATCGACGCCCTGCTCCTCATTCGGGTGATGAACCACAGAAAAATACGCTTCCACAAACGCCGGATCCGAGAAATCAAAATTCACGGGCTCTTCGGACGCAGGATCGATCCCCATCGCCTCTGCCATCTGCGGGTACATCTCCTCATAAGCCCTCACGCCGTCAGCCGGATGCACATTCAGCGTGATCTTCATGCCGCGGCTATGCAGCCAATCCATGAACCGCTTCGGATCCGGGAAAAGCTCCCGGTTCCATGTGTATCCGGTCCATCCGCTGCCGTACTTCGGATCGATATCAACCAGATGCCAGTCCATATCCACAACGGCCACCGTGAACGGCAGCCTTTCCTCGTCAAACCGCTCCATCAGAGCACGGTAACTCTCCTCTGTATACTCATAGTAGCGGCTCCACCAGTTGCCAAGCGCATAGCGCGGGAGCATCGGCGTCTTTCCGCAGAGATAATAAAAATCACTCAGGCACTCACGATACTCATGCCCATACCCGAAAAAGTAAAGATCCTGATTTCCTTTTTTCCTCGGCTCCACCCAGCCGTCGTCCGTCAGCACGAGCGTCCGGCTGTCGTCCAGCACGGAAAACCCATACCGCGACATCAGGCCATGTTCAAGCGCGCACGCCCCGTTCACACCGTCAAGCGTCCTCGCCGTGCCGCCCAGATCATTCGTCTTCTCACCGAAATGCCAGGTACTGCGGTAATTGCTCAGGTTTCCAAACACCTTTACACTGAGTCCGAAAGAAGAAAATTCCTTCTTGTTGTAGATCAGATGCAGTCGTTTCGTAAAAATTTCAAGCTGATCCTCCGTCTCCTTTACCGTATAGGAAACCTCCGGAAAATCTCTGTTCAGCACCGTCTGCGTGGCGCGGTCCTCAAATTTTCCTTCCCCGCTGTACTCCAGCCGGATCAGAGCTTCTGTCAGCATTGTGATGCGGTAATTTTTCCCCGCCACCACATTCCCGGGATTACACAGCGGGCGTGTCTTCAGCTTATGTACTTCTTTCATATACCGTCTCCTTTTCATTGTTTTATTAACGATTGTGCCGCCACGGGCGGCGTCAGGAATGAAAATCCGCTAATCGTTCATTTATTCGGTCGTTTATTATAACATAAGAACGATAAACGCACAATACATTACTATAAAAGCCAAAAAAAGGGAACCCATGCCATACACAACGCAGACATGCGTTCCCTTTAATCCTGACCGTCCTCCGGCGCTAAGCTGCAAGATATTTCCCGCGGTACGCGCGGATCCCTCCCACAACCGATATGACCCGGTATCCTTTCTCCGCAAGTTTTCTCGCCACCGCCATGCTGAGTGAGCCGCGCTCACAATACAAAATCAGCGGCATATGCTGCGGGATATACCATCCCGGCTTCAGTTCGCCCTGCGGAATATTTACCGCCCCTCTTATGTGTCTTTCCTGGTACTCCTCCTCCGAACGCAGATCTATGATCCAGTAACCGCCGTCCTCAATATACCAGTCCAGCTCTTTCGCAGCAATTGTTTCGAGTGTCATACTGCTTCACCTCACACTCTCTGCTGTTTCACAGGAGCGCCTGCCGGATGTTCACCTGTTTCCGGCCCTGGTATCCGCAGCGCGGCAGAACCGCCTGCGCCCGCTTTTGGCATCTGCGGTACGGACAGAACCGCCTGTGTCTGTTTTGCGGGTTATCGCGGCAAAACTCCTGTACTGTAACATATGAAGGAAATATAGATTTCGTGCAATTTTTTTGTGGGATCAGGCAGAAGGAATTTTCCTCCTCTGCCCGTCTGTTTATTCCTGACCTGTTTCCGCCATTTTCCGGTTCAGCTCTTCCACGCGCGCGGCGTTTACAACTCCGTTTATCTCCAGTCCAAGCTCTTCCTGCTTTTTCTTGAGCGCCAGAACCGTCTTTTTCCCGGTCTGCCCGTCTGCCTCCACCCCGACCAGGGGCTGCAGCTGATACACCTCCGGCGTACCATTCGCGGCGTATCCGCCCGTCGTCTCTCCAAGCTGTCTGGTTATTTCCTCCGGTATTCCTTCGAGATAATAAATAGCATACAATTCTTCCAGCACGTACGCCCGTCTCAGATAACCTTCATCCCAGCTTTTCCAGAATTTGCCGTCGTCCGGCTCGTCCGGCGTCAGACTGGCCTGCTGCTCCAGTCCCCGCAGGTATTCTCCTCTGAGATATTCCTCATTTTCGCCCTGCGCCGTAAAGTCGGCTTCGGCGTATTTTCCCATGATTTCCCATTCTTTTTGGGCTGCCTGCGCCGCCAGTCCCTTTTCCAGTGTCCCGCCGCCAGTCTGATTCAGCAGATCACGGCGGGCATTCAGCGCCGCAATAAGATCCGACAGAAATCCGTCGAATGTCAGATCACCGGCAGGAATCTGTTCCTGTGCGAAAGCTCCCTGCCCCGCCTGAGGCTGCTCCGCCGCGAAAACCGTCATGCCGCACAAACCAAACAGGATCACAACCGCCAGACATGCTGCTTTCTTTTTCATAAATAAACTCCTTCCTCATCTCCGCCCGCGCCGCATCAATGCTTTACAGAAGCGCTGTCCCTTGCCGCACATCACTCAATATAAAATTCCAAGCGGCGTATATGGCTCTGTCTGGGATTCCGGGGCCGCTGCCGTCTCCGGCTGAGATTCCGCGTTTGTCTCCGCTTCCGTCTGAGGTTCCGTATTTGTCCTCGCTTCCGTCTGCGGCTCTGTGTTCTCTCCGGCATTCGTCAGCGGTTCGGTCTCCGCCGGAAGCGCTTCTTCCTTTTCGGCCCGCTCCTTCTCGAGCTGTTCCGACAGACTTGCCGCTTCCGATCTGCTCGCCTCAAGCTGCTGCGACAGACCTTCCGCTTCCGATTCTCTCTCCTCAAGCTGCTGCGACAAATCCGCTGCCTCCGATTTGCTGTCCTCAAGCTGCTGTGACAGACTCGCCGCTTCCGACTCCCGGTCTTTCAGCTGCTGCGACAGGCCTTCCGCCTCTGATTCTCTCTCCTCAAGCTGCTGCGACAGATCTGCCGCCTCCGATTTGCTGTCCTCAAGCTGCTGCGACAGGTTCGCCGCCTCCGACTCCCGGTCTTTCAGCTGCTGCGACAGATTCTCCACTTCCGCTCTGCTGTCCTCAAGCTGCTGCGACAGATCTGACAGATTCGATGCCTCCGACTCGCGTCCCTCAAGCTGCTTTGACAGTTCGGCCGCCTCCGACTCGCGTCCTTCAAGCTGTTTCGACAGGCCTTCCGCCTCCGATTCCTTCGCTTCCAGCTGCTGCGACAGACTGACGGTCTCCGCTTTGTGTTCCTCAAGCTGTTTCGCCAGCTCTTCCCCTTCCGATTCCTTTGCTTCCAGCTGCTGCGACAGGCTGGCCGTTTCCGTCCTGTGCTCCTCAAGCAGCCGCGCCAGTTCTTCCTCTTCCGACTCTTTCTCCGCAAGCTTCTGCGACAGATTTGTTACCTCCGCCTCCTGATTCTGCAGCCTTTCTCCCTGTTCCGTATAATTATCCTGAAGCATCCGGATCCTTATCCCGAAGATCGCCGCCACGGCCACACCGGCCGCCGCGAAAAGAGCCGCGAGGATTCCCAGAATATTCCGGGCCGCCGTGATGCGGTTTTCTCCGCGCTTCAGAGTAATATATTTCTCATTCAGCTCATCCATTTCCCTTTTGGGAACCAGGACCTCTATGCTCTCCCCCTGTCTCTTCTGAAACTCCTCCTCAATACTCTCCTTTTTCTGGCCGGGAAGTCCCTGAAAAGAAGCCGCCTCCTGATTTTTCCCGGAGTAAAGCTCTTCCCGCTCCTCCCAGA
>CANQEC010000206.1 GCA_947594335.1 uncultured Lachnospiraceae bacterium | reverse complement strand
CCGCGCAGCAGCTCCGGCAGCGCCGTGAGAAGCACGGCCGCGATCACGGAACCGCGGATATTTCCGATTCCGCCCAGAACCACGAAAACCAGCGCCAGAATCGACGTGTTAAAATTAAACTTTGATGCCTGCAGCGTGGCAAGATTGTGAGAATACAGAGCGCCCGCCACGCCCGCAAGCGCCGCTGAGATCGTAAACGCCATAAGCTTGTATTTCGTGATATTGATGCCGATCGACTCCGCCGCGATGCGGTTGTCACGGATTGACTTGATCGCGCGTCCGTCGCGGGAATCGATCAGGTTCAGCACGATGAACAGCGTGATCAGTACGAGAATAACACCGAACAGAAAACTGGAATCCTTAGGGATCCCATTGATGCCCTGCGGTCCTCCAAGCAGGATGACGCCGTCCGCCTCCATGCCGAGGGAAAACTGATCCTTTACGGAAATATGGAAACCATTGCCGTCTCTTCCTATATAAAACACATTGATCACATTTTTGATGATCTCGCCAAACGCCAGCGTCACGATCGCCAGATAATCGCCCTTTAAACGCAGTACCGGGATACCGATCAGCATTCCAAACACAGCTGCCACCGCGGCTGCCAGAAGCACCGCCAGGAAAAACCGCAGCGGCACGAACGTGATCGCATCCTTTGTGCATTTCGTGAAAAACGCCCCGACGAACGCCCCGACACACATGAATCCGGCATGGCCAAGGCTCAGTTCTCCTGAAATTCCCACCACAAGGTTCAGCGACACGGCCAGGATCACGTAAACGCAGAGAGGTACAAGAAGGCCGGTCATCAGGCTTGAGAGATGTCCGGTCGTTCTCAGCACCTGCACAATGGCAAAGGCCGCGATCACCATCGCGTAGGTGACCATATTGCTTTTAAAATTCGTATTTTTTTTCATAATTTTACACTTTCTCCTGTATCTTTTTGCCAAGCAGTCCCGTAGGCTTCACAAGAAGGACAATGATCAGCACCGCAAACACGATTGCATCCGCGAGCTGGGAGGAAATATACGCCTTGCCCAGAATCTCGATGATCCCCAGAGTGATCCCGCCGATCATCGCGCCCGGGATCGAGCCGATCCCGCCGAACACCGCGGCGACAAACGCCTTGATGCCGGGCATGGAACCCGTGTACGGGGAGAGCGACGGATAGGAAGAACACAGCAGCACGCCCGCGACTGCCGCCAGGCCAGAACCGATCGCAAAGGTAAGAGTGATCGTCCCGTTCACATTGATCCCCATCAGCTGCGCTGCGCCCTTGTCCTCGGACACAGCAAGCATGGCCTGCCCTGCCTTTGTCCTGTTAATAAACGTGGTAAGCACAATCATGATCACGATGCAGCTGGCGATTGTGACGATCGTCTCCGCCGAGATAATCAGCGCGCCGCCTGCCAGCTCCAGATCCGGCAGCGGAATCACAGACTGAAAGCTCTTCGGATTCGGACCAAAGATCAGAAGCACGGCGTTCTGCAGCAGATAACTGACGCCGATCGCCGTGATCAGCACAGCAAGGGGGGAAGCCGCTCCGCGCAGAGGCCGGTATGCCACTGCCTCGATCACAATACCCAGCACTGTGCATACCACAATCGCCGTCAGCACCGCGGCCAGCGGATTCGCGCCGTAACTTAACATCATGGTGAGAGCCACATAGCCTCCGACCATGATAACATCGCCATGGGCAAAATTCAGCATTCTCGCAATGCCGTAAACCATCGTATAGCCCAGCGCGATTATGGCATATACACTGCCGAGACTTATGCCGTTAATCAAATAAGACAGTAAACTCATAGAACACCTCGCCGTTTTTATCCATTTTTATCTATTGTAAAACAGGGGGTTGCCTTTTTGCAACCCCCTGTCGGGTTTTTATGAGAAAAATCTTGCCGTTCACTCCCCTGCGGGCTGTGAACGCAGCACGCTTCGCAAAATAACGGACGCGCAGGCTGTAACAAAATTCTCACTCAATTACTCTGTCATGGCCTCTGTGGAATCCTCAGCAGCTTCTGCTTCTCCTGCGCCCTGCATTCCCTTGTAAGCGCCGTTCTCGATGACAACAGCCTTCGGGGACTTGGACGGCTCGCCGTCTGCGGACCAGGTCATGCCTGAACCTGTAAGACCGTCTACCGTGATCTCCGTCATGGCAACCTTCAGCGCGTCGCAGATAGCGCTCGGATCCATATCCGGCGTCACGCCTGCCTGCTCAATCGCAGCCTTCATGATGTAGATTCCATCGTAAGCGTCTGCCGCGAACTGATTCGGAACCTCATCGTACAGTTCCTGATATTTCGCTACGAAGTTCTGTGTCAGCTCGTCCTGAGCGTCCGCGCTGAACGGAGTCAGAAGCATAACACCCTCAGCCAGAGAGGTATCAAAGCCTTCCACGCCGGTAAGGATACCGTCCATGCCGTCTACGCCGAACCACAGCGGAGCATAGTGCAAATCTGCTGCCTGTGTAAACACAAGAGCCGCCTCGTTGTAATAGAACGGAAGGTATACAAGGTCAGCGCCTTCATCCATGGCCTTCTGGATCTGCACCTTGAAGTCCGTCTTGCTGTCCGCCGAGAAAGCTTCCTCCGCAACGATCTCGAACGGCTGGTTCTCCGCCTCAGCCTTGAAGGTTTGGTAGATACCGGAAGAATATACGTCAGAGTTGTCGTAGATCACAGCTACCTTGGAGGCAAGTCCGTTCTCACCGATGTACTGAGCGGAAGCTGTACCCTGTGACGGATCGGAGAAGCATACGCGGAACGCGTTGTCCCCTGCCGTGATACAGTCAACAGCGGAGCCTGACGGAGTCAGCAGGAACATATTGTCGTTCGCCGCCTCTGCCTCAACCGCGATACACGGAGCGGAAGTAACGGAGCCAAGCAGCATCTGCATGCCCCAGTCCTTCAGAGTATTATATGCGTTGACCGATTTTTCCGGGTCATGCTCGTCATCCTGCGGGTTGAACTCAAGCTGTACGCCGTTCACGCCGCCCGCCTCATTGATCTCGTCAACCGCGATCTGAGCGCCTCTCATAACGCCTTCGCCGTAAGCCGCAGCCGCGCCTGTTCTCGGGCCGATTCCGCCGATCTTAAAAGTCGCTCCGTCTTCTGCGAACGCAACTGTGGAAACAAGCATGGCGGACGCACATACGAGTCCCGCAAGTTTCACAAACTTTTTCATGATTAGTGTCCTCCTCTTACATATTATTAGCTTAAAAATGCTATAGAAATCATACCACGTCATTCACATTTGTCAAGAAGTTTCCGCCGAAATGGATACATTTGGCTTCTTCTTTAATATGCTTTTCCCCAGTACATCATTGCCTTCGCGGGCTTTCCGCAGAATACGCAGGTATCCGCCAGCTTCTCCTGCTTAAACGGCATACATCTTGATGTCACGCCGATCTCCTCTTTGATGGCCTCCTCACACTCGCGGCATCCGCACCACATCGCCCGGATAAAGCCCGGCTTCTCGTCCGCAATCTTTTTGAACTCCTCTTTTTCGACCGCATCGTACGTATGGGCATCGCGGTGTGCGCGGGCGCGCTCAAACATTTCCCTCTGCATGGTATCAAGAACTTCCGCCACTTTTGCCGGCAGCTCATCGATCGGGGCAACCGTCTTCTCTCTCGTATCGCGGCGCACGATAACCGCCTGCCCCGCCTCGATATCCTTCGGGCCAAGCTCGATACGAACCGGGATTCCGCGCATCTCCTGCTCGGAGAATTTCCATCCCGGACTCTTCTCGGAATCATCCAGTTTCACACGCAGTCCCGCCGCGGCAACGGCCGCTTTTACTTCCTGCGCTTTTTCAAGGACGCCTGCCTGCTGCTGCCGGATCGGGATCACCATCACCTGCGTCGGAGCAATCTTCGGCGGGAGCACAAGCCCGCTGTTGTCGCCGTGCACCATGATGATCGCACCGATGATGCGCGTGGACAGTCCCCAGGAAGTCTGATGCACATATTTCAGTGTATTATCCTTATCCGCAAACTGGATGTTGAATGCCTTTGCAAAGCCGTCGCCAAAGTTATGGCTGGTGCCGGACTGCAGAGCCTTGCCATCGTGCATCAGCGCTTCGATCGTGTAGGTCGCCTCCGCACCCGCGAATTTCTCTTTATCTGTCTTTCGTCCGCGGATCACCGGAATCGCGAGCACCTCCTCGCAGAAGTCGGCGTACACGTTCAGCATCTGCTGTGTGCGCTCCTCGGCCTCTTCCGCTGTCGCGTGCGCAGTGTGTCCCTCCTGCCACAAAAACTCTCTGGAACGCAGGAACGGCCTTGTCGTCTTCTCCCAGCGCACCACGGAACACCACTGATTGTAAACCTTCGGCAGATCACGGTAGGAATGTACGTCATTCGCATAAAAATCGCAGAACAACGTCTCCGACGTCGGTCTCACGCACATGCGCTCCTGCAGCGGCTCAAGTCCGCCGTGCGTTACCCAGGCCACCTCCGGCGCAAAGCCTTCCACATGATCCTTCTCTTTCTGAAGCAGACTCTCCGGAATAAAAATCGGAAGATACACATTCTCCACTCCCGTCTCCTTGAATCTGCGGTCCAGCTCATGCTGGATATTCTCCCAGAGCGCATAGCCCGCCGGTTTGATGACCATGCAGCCCTTAACACTTGTGTAGTCAATCAGCTCCGCTTTCTTAACCACATCCGTATACCACTGTGCAAAATCTTCTTCCATGGAAGTAATCGCTTCCACCAGTTTCTTTTCCTTTGCCATATTTTACTCCTCCTGAATGATTGATTTGCTGATACGCCGGGATTCGGTCAACACCATGGATGAAAGCTCCCATGCCAGTCATACCGGCGCCACCACGATCGAGCAGGAGGCGACTTTTCCTCCTGCTCGTCTGCGCGGCCCAGGTGCTGCGTCAGCAGCTGGTTTCCATACCTGGGCCTGCGCAAATGAAAGCCGGTATCCAATCCCGCAAAGGGACCGGAATACCGGCGGTACCACCCTTATTAGCGGCTCT